>JACRMS010000016.1 GCA_016214845.1 Nitrospirota bacterium
CTGTGACACCGATGATATGTCCCCTGCATCGTCCTTCGCAAAAACGGCGACCTCGTATTTGCCGAAAGCATTAAATATATTCCCTGTGCTTCCCTCATACCGGTTGTTCCCGACATCCGAAAGCACCACTATCGTCTGACTACCTTCACTGTCTCCCGGCCCCTTTGGAGATGTTACCACTGCCCACACCGGGTTTACCGCTGCAAGCGTACCCACTGTCGTTACATCGTCAGCGCGAATAAGAGTTGAAAGCGCACCCGTTAAGGTATTCGGTATTGCCGACACCGACCCTATCATCGGGTCCTTTCCCGCAAGCCTTATCCCCACCCCTATGGTGTAATTAAAGGCAACTGATCCGTCACTGCTCTCATTGCCCGTTCCATTGCCGTTATCGTCTATCCACGCCTTCTGCTCCTGTGCCGTCGAAAACTCCATCGCGCTCCGCGCATTATAAAACGCGTCACGCACGTTCCACCCGTTCATTATCCTCTTCCAGAAATAATTCGAGAATGATATGTCTCCGTCCGATAGAAAATACGCCTGCCCCCCCGAGCTCCCTATCAGTATACGGTCACGGTTTGGGTCTGCCAGCTTTGAATTGAACGCCCCTGAATAACTTGCGTCATATATCACCGTCACCTTGCCGGGAATAGTGTTTTGCAGAGTGTCAAGCCAGGTATCCAACTGGGTCGCTGTAAGCGTCTCCTGAGGCTCAGTTCCCTTGATATTAAATGAACCTGCATCGCCATTGCCGATCATATACAACACCACATCTTCCACACTGTCCGCTCCCCAGGTCTGTATCGCAGATTGCAAATTGCTCAGTGTCGATGTACCGTCAAAGCCGGATGTGAATGCCACAGGGCTGTATAAACATATATCTTCATTATTGGTACATCCCTGCTCACTGTCATCTTTATAACCCTGGAACTTCAGCGCGTTATACGCCGCCTGTGCGCCCTTCTGTATTCCATCCCAGTTCGCATCCGACTGGCTCCCTCCAGCCAATATGATCGCCCTTCTCTTTAACGGAGTTCCGACTGCAACCGTTGTGGTCATCGGCATGGATGTGTTGCCTATCCGGTCCTTTGCATAGATTGAGATATTGTATGTGCCGTAGCTGTCCGCTATGTTGAATTTGTCATAAGTCGCTGTATACTGACCCAGAGTTCCTTCTACCGGCATCAGTTCGATAGACGGCAGTCCGCTTACAGTGTTGTTTGACGCACCTGATGCGTAGCCGGGCGGAAGTATTACCGCCCATACGCGAGCTATGCCGTCCCTGTCCGTTACGTTATCGGCTGTTAATGTGGCTGTCGACTGAGTCGGTGCACTTGCAGATATACTCCCTATTGTCGGCATATCCCCGGAGATTATTGCCCCGTTTCCGATATAGGTGGTCTGGGCCAGGGCGCCATCATTAAGCAAAGGAGTTTGATTGTCTATTGCCGTTGTCAAGGCGCTCGTTGCATTGTCAAATGCTTCCTTGACGTTTGAGCCGTTAAAGACGTCCGTCCAGAAGAAGTTTGAGAAGGACACGCTGCCCTGGTTCACAAAGTATGAGCTTTCTCCGGAGGATGCGCTTGAGACAAGCACGCGCTTCTTGCCTGATGGAGGCGTATTAAGCGCTGTCAGGAAGCTGCCGGATTTGCAGGCGTCGTAGACAAATGTGACCTGACGGCATGAATTCGATGTCGATGCGCCGCTTATTTTTACATCGTCAATCTGCCACCACCAGTCATAGGCGGCATTATAATAATGGAAGCGTATCATCACATTGTTCTGTCCGGCGGCAGATGAAATATCAACAACCTCCGTTTTCGGACCCCGGTAATCCGCGCCGGTTTTTTGCCATACAGTCGACCAATCCGTTCCTCCGTTCACGCTGACATCCACATCAGCGACCTCCGCGCCTCCACTGGAGTAGTAACGAAAGTCGGTCCTGAATTCGAGCTTGACCGTGCTCATACCCGACATGTCTAAAACAGGCGTTCGCAGTTCGGTGTTCATATTTACGGCCCCGGCATTATCGCTGTCAGCAATGGCAAAGTTCCCCGGGCCGCCGGTCAGATTTCCACGGCTGCCGGGATCATCAAAGCGCCAGACCGCGCCGCTCAATGCATTGTCAACCACTGTCCAGCCCGGAGGCAAACCGTTTTCAAAGGATTGAGCAAGAATGTTGGATGTGATGGTACCGCTTATTTTTACGTCGTCAACCTGCCACCACCAGTCATAGTTGGCACCGTAATAATGAAACCTTATTATCACACTGTTTTTTCCGGCGGCTGTGCCTGTAATATCGATAGACTCGGTATGAGGTCCCCTGTAATCCGCGCCGGTTTTATGCCATACAGTCGACCAATCCGTTCCTCCGTTCACGCTGACATCCACATCAGCGACCTCCGCGCCTCCACTGGAGTAGTAACGAAAGTCGGTCCTGAATTCGAGCTTGACCGTGCTCATATTCGACATGTTTAAAACGGGAGTTCGCATTTCGGTGTTCATGTTTACTGCTCCGGCATTATCGCTGTCAGCAATGGCAAAGCTCCCGGAGCCGCCGGTCTGATTTCCTCGATTAAGAGGATCATCAAAACGCCAGACCGCGCCGCTCCCGGCATTGTCAATCACGGTCCAGCCCGCAGGCAGGCCGTTTTCAAAGGATTCATTCATGAGATACGAAGTCGGGCAAGGCTGGTTTTGATAGGTACCCAGCCATGAGTCAAGCTGAGAGACTGACAGCATCTCTGTCTCGTCCATGCGAAAGGTCCCGTTGCCGTTTTGGTCCACACCGCCGTGGTCCACAAGATACACGAAAAGATTGTCGGCGTCAGAGGCCCAGTTGACGGCAGCCTGCAGATTCGTATTTTTCGCATAATCGTCCACGTCTGAAATCTTATCTCCGTCGAGGTCGAGGTCTTTATCTTTATCAGATGACAGATAGTAAATCCTGTCGCTTGAGAAGCCCTGGTTCATAAGCGCCCAGTAAGCAAAATTGGCCGCAGTCTGCGTCGCCTCCCACAACTTGTTTCCCTCATAAGGACCGCCACCTGCCACGACTATTGCCTTGTTGTTGGAAGAGATACTTAATCTTTTAATTACCTGAACACGGTTGTTAAGCGGGTCCGGAATATAAAGCTTATCGTTATTGATAGATAAATAATTTGGTGTACTAAACAGCCCTGGTCCATATCCTGGTCCTCCGTATTTTGAGATGAAATTCCCGTTTGGGTCGAATTTCTGGATGCGATTTTTAGTAGTATCGGCAATATATACATATCCCTCGCTGTCAACAGCAATCCCTTTTGGAAAATTAACATCCCCGTCGTCATCCCCAGGATGGCCGCCCCACTTTCTTTCATACGTACCATTCAGGGTAAATTTTTTTATGTAGTTGTTATTTGTATCTGCAACATACATATAACCATCACTGCCAACTGCAACCCCATATGGATGATTAAGCAGAACGTCTCCGGAGCCTGTCTTTCCCCATTCAGTAACATACTGGGTGTCCGGGGAGAATTTTTGAATGCGGTTATTGCCTGTATCCGCCACATAAATATAACCGCTGCTGTCAATCGCTATTCCTGTAGGGCCATTGAATTGCCGGTTTCCAACACCGGGGGTCCCCCATTGGGTTTCATATTGTCCGGCCGGGGAGAATTTTTGAATACGGTTATTGTTTGTATCTGCCACATAAATATAACCGCTGCTGTCAATCGCTACGCCCGTAGGGAAATTAAACTGACCAATCCCAGCGCCTGGGCTCCCCCATTGGATATCATATTGTCCTTCAGATGTAAATTTTTGGATGCGGTTGTTGAGCGCATCGGCCACATATACTATACTGCTGCTGTTAACCGCAATGCCCACGGGCAAATTGAACTTCCCATTCCCGGCACCGTCGCTTCCCCATTTTGATACAAATTCAAGACGTGTTGAAGTAAATTTTTGGATGTGATTATAATCAGTGGTATATACAAAACCGTCGTTATCAACTGCTATACCAGACGGAGAAATGAACTGCCCATCTCCAAATCCTTGTTCTCCACATTTTCTGCTAAATGTTCCGTCGTCGTGGAATCTTAGTATGCGATGGTTACTTGTATCAGCCACATATACATCTCCGTACCTATCAACTGCTATGCCATTAGGATATTGAAATTGTAGGTTCCCTTCGCCCCGGGTTCCCCACTGGTGGATATATACTCCATCCGAACGGAATTTCATGACACGGTGGTTATTTGAATCAACAACATATACTTCTTCATCATTAGGCGCAACCGCTATGCCCTTAGGAAGATTAAACTGTGTGTTCCCATCGCCGTAGCTTCCCCATTGAGACTTATACATGCCGTTTGAGTCGAATTTTTGTACGCGGTGGTTACTTGTATCAGCAACATATACATAACCTTTTCTGTCAACCGCTATGCCACCTTGAGGAAAGTTGAATTTTCCATTTCCAGTGGTGCCATAGCTTCCCCATTGGCCCTTATACTTTCCTTTTGAATCGAACATCTGAATCCTGTTGTTGTCCGTATCCACCACATACACATTACCACTGCTATCAACCGTTATGCCTTGTGGATTACTAAACTCTCCGTTGCCAGTGCCAAAGCGCCCCCAACTTGCTACAAGTTGACCGTCGGGCGCTAACTTCATAATCCGGTTGTGATTCTTATCAGCAACGTAAACATAACCGTTGCTGTCAACCGCTAAGCCCTGTGGGTAGTCAAAATACCACGGCTGCTGGAGCGCGGGCCAGAGGCGTTCGAACTTATAGATATCTGCTGATAATGCAACGGCAGGCATAAAAAACAGGACGGCAAAGACAACGACTGTAAGCCTCAAAAAATACTGTTCAATTCTTACCCCTCTTTTCATATATTCTCCCCTGAGACCTCTTAACTCCTGACTCAAACCTCTATTCTAATTAGACGCAATTAGCCTGCAAATCTTTCATGTGTGCAGCTTTTTATATGACAAAAAGTCAGCCCGATTGAAAAAGCCCTGATGAAGATCGGGGCTAACTATCTGATTGAGAAGAGATAAAGGTAAAATAATTATTGCATATGACAAAAGGTTTGTACAGAACTTTTTTAATAAGGATAATTCCTACTGGACTATGACCCGGTCCAGCGTCCTGATCTCATCAGGACTGCCTTTTATCACCTCTGCCTTTGACATGTCCTTCATGACTTCCGTCACCCTGGCGTATCCGATGATTTTTCCCTTTGGACCCGATGGCCCCTTCTCAGGGATGCCGCTTCGGTATATAACAAGTCTGCCGTGCGGAGCGATCTCCCCTTTTTTCAGGTCCGTATAGATTTGACCGTCTTTTTGCTTTAACACGATACCGCTGAGCATAGGAAAGTCATTATGCAGATGGACAGACAGCGCCTCTGCCAGAAAGCTCATCGCAGCAAGACCTTTTCCTGAGCTGTAAATTTTTTCGGTTGCCAGGATTTCAGACGTTTCGGTGTCGATCACTCTGCCTACGATTTCCGTGCCATTGCCTGTTTCCGTTATACTGCCGGTTACAACAGCTTGGGCTGACATCAGCTTGCCCAGTTTCACCGCCGCGTTCTCATCAACCAACTGCGTGAGGTTGAGCTTCTGCTCTTCCAGTATCCTCTCTATATGGCCCCTGTCAACCAGTTGAAAGCGGCCCTGAGTTTGCAAGGCGAGAGTCAAAAGATCAAGCAACATGGCGCTTTCTCCGGTTGCCGACCCATTCTTCTCAAAGGGATATATCGCCACTCTCAGACGTCTTGCAGCGACTTCTGCCGGCAATTGAGAAAGCTGGATTTTTTTTCTGATCACGACGATGTCCTGTCTGGCCCGGTTGTCCGCGCTATCTACCGCCTCAATGGTAATTCTGTTGTTTCCCTCTTTGAGTTCGGCAAGATGGCTGAAAATAACACTCCGTCCGGGATGGTCCAGGATTGAAGAACCATTGAGCGTTAATGATTTAATTGTATTGTCATCAATGACCTGTCCTGCTATATATATTTTTTCAGTGTAGACAGTCCGGCTGTCCGACAAACCCTGAAGCTCTATAGCCGGGGGACGACTGTCATCTGATGCGCTGGGCCCTGTCCTGACGGACACTAAGGCAATCAGGAAAGCAAAAAAGAATATAAGCAGATTGATCTCTCTGTTCTTTTCCATATCAGATGAAAACGGGTTATTACATAAACCCTACCTGGTTATAACCATATCCTGCGCCCTGATATTATCAGGGCTTTTTCTGCCTGACAGCCTGGCCTTTGAAAAATCCTCGTGGATTTCTTCAATATCAGCCGTTCCCAGGTTTTCCATGTCGTAACCAAGTGACTTGCCGGTCAGGGGGTGCCTGATCTCTTTCCCTTTTCTGTAAACTATAATTCCCATGTCACCCTTTATTCCTTTGCCGGTCCCAAGATCGGTAAAGACAAACTTCTGGTCCTTTTTTATGACAATGCCTTCAACAAGAGGGAAGGCGCCCGCGACTTTTAATGCCAGACCATCCATAAGCTGCACAATGGAATCAGGACTGCTGTCTTCGCTGTATACATCTTTAACTTCCATGATCTCCGAAGTTTCAGTATTGATGACCTTTGACGTGAATTCAACAGACCTGCTGTCTGCAATAACAGATGTAGCAAGGATTGTCTCGGCAGCCATAAGCCTGCCGACTTTTATTGAATATTCCGGATCAGTGAGTTTTTCCCTTGTAAGGTTCTGTTCGAGCATTACCTGCTCCAGCCTTGCCCGCTCCGTGACATTGAACCTTTTCTGGTTGACAAATGAGCCGGTCAGATGCTCATATGCCGACAGTCCAGCGGGTATGTCCTTGTTCCCGTTTTCAAAAGGCAGGATGGATATACTCATTCTGCTTCCGACCTGCAATACTTCAGGTATTTTTCTTGTAACACCAAAACCTGCTTCCGATCTGTTACCTGATGTGTCCATGGCCTCAACCTTTATATTATTACCCCCCTCATTCAGCTTCACCAGCTTACTGAAGAATATTTTTCTGCCCTTCTTTGAAAAAATGTCCCGTCCGTTGACAATGATCTCCTCAACTTTTTTGTTGTCGGACACCTCACCCTCCACATAATATTTATCTGCAAACACCGTGGGGACCGCTTCCGTATCTTTCAGTGTAATGACCGGCGGCCTGTCATCTGATGAAAACATGTCAGCCGCTGAAAAAACCAAAAGCACAGGAGCGGATTTAATATTGGCGGCAGAAAGCTCCCTGTCTATGTCCACCTCGGCTTTAGTAATATTATCGAGTTTGTCATAGGCCTCTATAACAACCGTGGCCGAGTCAGCAGGGAAATCAAAGTAATGTGTTTTTTTACCGTCTGTCACTACAGCCTTATCATTTATCATCAGTCTGCTTATGCCCGTGCTGTCATTAACTTCGCCGGTTATCCTGACAACTTCTTTGCCTTTACTCATTTCCTTAATAACATCAAATATGCTTATTGAGGGTCCTTCCCTGTCAACGGTAATTGCTACAGTCTGGACCGATACATTGCCCAGGAGATCTTCGCTGACAACCTCTATCTGTTCCGTATCATCAGGAACACTTATCTCTTGAGTGAATTCCATTTCTTTTTTCGCAAGGCCGATCCTGTATTCAGTATTATTGACAAACAACTTTGAAATATAACCATCGCCTGCTGCTTTACCGGTCACCTTAATTTTAAAACTGTTCACCGCAGTGTCTTTTAATGGAGACCATACTGTGATCGAAGGTGGACCAGGTTTTAAGTCCTGCATAAGAAGCCCGGCTTTTCTTGCCTTATTCAAATAATAAATTGCCTTTGACGACTCCACATCCTTAAGAGACTCTTCCAGCTCCGATATGGCCTTGCTGATCTCCCCTTTATTGAAATAGACTATACCAAGCTCCCTGTGAGGGAAATAGTCTATGAAATGCATCCCATATGTCCTTGCCATCCTCTGATCTTTTGAACGCCGGGAAACGGCTGACTTAAAGCTGCTGATCGCATCTTCCCATTCTGCTGAATCCGAATAAGAGACCCCTCTGCCGTAGTAGTTATACCAGTTTCCCCTGAATGTGCCGCTGTCGTCTTTAACTATCCCTCCGGGCGACGAGCATGACAGCAGCGTGGCTGCTATTAAAAGGATGGATGTTCTTTTCATCTTCATTGCGCCCCCCGGAAAAACGATTCAAGGCCGAACTTATTTTAAAATGACAGTATTATTCAAAATAAAAAATTGACGATACCATTGCTGCATGCTGGTATATATCGGCGCTGCTCCCTTTAACAGAAGGTATATCGCCTGTAGTGTTGTTCCCGGTCCTGTAAACATATGACCAGTCTATCGCGATTCTTCCGTGCACCAGTCCTCCGCCGATCGATATCCCGTAAAAATCATCAACGCTTCCCATAGCAGGTTCGGGGTCATAAAAAAGTCCGAACCTCAGTGGGAATACATATGTCCCCCTGATATGCAGATATTCGGTACCAAGACGTATCTGTGTCGTGTCCTTCAGGCTTCCTTTACTGATCGGTTCCCTGGTTACGGGGTTGGTTTCATTCCCGTCTCTGTCCGTCAGAACAAATTCTGACCAGTCGGTCCTGTAGATATCGAATGCGACAGTCCAGACGTCGGAATGTCTGTAAGCCAGACCGACGCCGTATGAGGCAGGCATTTCCATTGAGGTGTCAAAGCTGTCACTATCAGGTGATTCTTCATGAATACCCAAACTGGGGACGTCTAATGTAACTGTTTCGGTAAATTTGTGCCGCAGGTCTGCATCGAACGCAGTTTTATAAACTCCTCCGACTGTAAAATTTCCGTTTATTGTCCATAAAAAACCCAAATGTCCGTTGACACCCTCAAAATCAACTTCATCTCTGAAGTCAATTGCGGTTGTCTGAAAACTGTTTCCAGCTACTGTCTTCTGCTTCATGACCCATCCGTTTCTGCCTGCCCAGTCCTTCCACAGGTTAAGAGTCGCTCCAATATAAAATTCAGGCGTAACCTGCACAGCCAATGCCGGAGATATCGCATAAAGCTGCCCTTCCTGATCGAACTCAATATACTGGGTAACTGAAGAGCCTTGCGGGATGAACTCAAAATCTACCATCTTGTTCATCTCATAAAGCCGCTGGTAATTTAATGAAACGAGCATGTTCCTGTTAAAGGCTGTAAAAGGGACAGCCACGCTGGCATAGTTAAGGCTGTCGGACTCCATTTTGTTTTCGGTTGCAATTTCAGGATGCGCGTCAGAGCTGTAACCCTGTTTTCTTCTGAACAATGAGTACACTGCCGATACCTCGGGCTTTTCGAGCTTGATAAGTCCCGCAGGGTTCCAGGATGCGGCGGTGGCATCATCGGCCACGGCAATAAAGGCGCCTCCCATACCAGTGGCCCTTGCTCCTGAGCCTACCGGATTTAAAGTTGATGAAAACTCGACCTGGTCCTGGGCATTTACAAAGGAGTAAGTTGATACCATGGCAATAACCACTAATAAGCACGATCTGCAATATCTTTTTATGCTCATCTCACACCTTATTACTACGCTTAATCATTAATTTCACGTATTCTGTCACCCTGTTTTATCAGTCCCGGCTTTCCCGTAACAAGTGCAAAGGAGCTGTCTTTTTCTACCTCACCAATTTCGATGATAACTTTTGCAGACTGAATTCCGCCGCTTTCAGGTTGTTCCTGAATAACTTTCAGCCTGTCCCCTTTTTTCAGTCCATGAATCTGTCCAAGATTTATCCGGCACCTTCCGCCTGAAACTGAGAGGACCTTTCCCCTGAGCGGGAAGCTCCCGCTGATCCATTTTGCAATACTGTTTCCGAGGTCATTTACCGTGTTCATTTCTATTTCTCCTGAAGAAGATCCCGTATTAATCACTTTTACGACCTGAGATGTTTCCGTGTCGATAAATTTCGAGATGACCATCAGTCCCTTCCTGTCTGGAATGATAGTCCCTGACATGATCAAGCGTGCTGAAAACAGCTTTCCGATCCTGAGCGACGTAAGCGGATCGGAAAGATCGGACTGGCTCAGCTTCAGCTCTTGAAGGAGTTTGTCAAGAATTTCTCTTTCCACGATTTTGAACCTCGTTTCCTCCTGAAGAGCCAGAGGAAGGAGAGTGAGCAGTTTTTTAGGATTACTTTCATCACTGCCGTCGAGAGACTTTACATCCATGAATACCATTGTGATCGGCATTGAGTTCCACTCGTCACGGACGTCATTCTTCTTTTGAAATCTGTCCGCTCTGTAGTCTTTAGCGAGAGAGGCCACGAGTTCATCAATCCTTTTACGTTCGGCCTCTTTTTCCCCTGCAGACACAGCACTGACTGCCGGTGATACTGTTGCATTTACTCCGGCGCCCGGTTCCGTCTTCCCCCTGCCGAAAAAAAGTGCTGCAACAGCAGCGATAAGCAGGACAGCAATCCCCGCAATTATCAAACTCCTATGGGACTTCTTTTCTTCTCCAAGCTGTATCACACTCTCTTTATGTCTCAGTTCAGGGGACACCGTCGCTTCATTGACCGGTTTATCAGTCTTATTTTCTTTTTCGCGGGCTTCCATTTCAGCATAAACGTATGCCGTTGTCGGGTCGCCGTAAAGCATGTAGCCGGCCCAGACAATCGTGTCCTCGCCATATTTGTTAATCAGGGCAACCCGGGCCTTTCTCATTGCCTCACCGATCGTTGAGCCTTGTGCAATGTATTTGTAAAAGTGAATAGCAAAATAGGACCCTGCCTCATCGGGAATTTCCCAGAATGTCCCGATATAATGCTGCACCCCGGCCAGTAAAAAAGCGTTGGCAAGACCGAATATCCTGTCCTCATAATCTTCTTCAAGCTTCCACTCTTCGGAGTGCCCCGACTTGCAAGCATTTGAAAAGACCAGCGACGGCATAGGCATAGCGCCCCTCATATTTTTTATGTCCTCTGCTCTCAGCATCCCGTCTTTCAGGACCCATCCGCTGTTCTCAGGGTCCAGGGAATCATGCTCGGCATGCCCGGCATAATGGACAATATCGAAATTCCTTATTTTTGCTTTTACATAGTCAGTCCTGATGTCTGTCGACTTTAACGTGACATCGACCCAGTCATCAAGGGCGCTGATTTCATTTTTGATTTCCACCCCTTCCTCATAGGAAGCTTTGAGGTCCCCTCCGGGGTCAGCCAGGAGCTGCATCTTAAGCGGCCTCCCCAATGCCCTTATGACGACAGATACCTGCTGTTTTGTGCTTACGGACCTGCCCAGGCTGAAACGCCGGCACAGGAACTCTTTGCCGTCAAAAAGCAGCTCCCAGGGGACAAAGACAAGACTGTCGTCAATGTTTACCATCAGATTCTTTACGCGTGTTTTGATCAGCTTGTCCTTGACGGACACGGGGATGAGTTCGTCGAACATCAGTCTGCCGAAGTCTTTCAGTTTGACCAGCAGGTCACTGCTGATCTTTCCCCGCCGGTTGGCCCTGTTGAGAAGATCAATGACCCCGCTTGTGTATTCCTTGATCTTTGCCTCATTGAAATTAATTTCTTTGTATCCCTTGACAGGACTTTCCTCCCGGCCCGCCCTTTCATACCCGCTTATTTTCAGTTTCTGACCCGATATCGAAGCCTCAAGAACGAATATGCTTTCATTCCCGTGTGAAAGTGTCCTGGTTATCCCCATGCTTAATGCTTCTTCATGCCATACCACCCTGTATACTTTTATAGCTTTCTTTTTCCCTTTGACCTGAGCATCTTCCACAAAACGGAATATGAACTCATCATTGTTTCTTACTTCCCGGTACATGTCTTCCGTAATAAAAATCTCGCCGGCGTCCGCAAGGGATTCAACCCTGCTCGCAACATTGACAACGTCCCCGAACACGTCCCCTTTGTCAACTATGGCCGTTCCATAATTCAGCCCTATCCTCACGTGAATGTGCTCGCTTTCGGCCCCGCCCTTATTCACTTCCCTCAACTTGCGTTGTATTGCAATGGCGCAACCCAGGGCGTTCGACGGAGAGTCAAAAACGGTCATGGTCGCATCACCTATAGTTTTGAGCAGCTCTCCGTTAAATTCCTTTAATAAAGGCAGCACTATCTCATTGTGCCTGTGTACCATGACCCTGCCGTCAATGTCCCCTCTTGATTCGTAGAAGGAAGTAGAGCCCTTGATATCGGTAAACATAATGGATATTGCCCTGCTGAATTTCGATTTCAGCAGAGAATCGATCTTTTCTCTTTCCGCTAAAATTTTATCTATGTCTGTCATGTTATTGTCCATGGACCCTCCCTGCTGCCGGCTATTGTATTTTAAGAGATATTTCTCCTAAGACATTCATGTTCTTATGAAGCCTGATTGTATATTTGCCTGTGGTGATGTCTTCCAGTGTCGTTTTTCCATCTTCAAGGAGGGTCGATATAAGCTCCCGCCCTCCGGATATAAGTTCAATCCTCAGGTTATTTAAAATGCTCTTATCTTTAATAGCGGCAACATGTATTCCGATATTACACAGGCTCCCGGCAGTTTTTTCAATATCGAGCTCTATTTTAATATCTTCAAACGATTTTTTAAGTGCTATCATCTTTGGAGATTCTGTCCTGCCGGCGCGTAAACCTCCCACAGGAAGGGGTGTCAGCACGTCAAAATTTTCATCGCAATGGATGACCCTGACAGAGTCTTTTATAAGACCCAGTATTATATCGAACAGGCTGTTTTTATCATGAAACAGGTTGACCGCGTTCCGTATAATATGTTCCGGGACGTCTTCAAGGTTTCTATCGTCCTTCTTAAGGATGACACTTCTGATTGCGCCAAAATTCCCCCGACAGTCTTCACATTCCATAAGCGCCTGTTCAAACGACTGTCTCTCTTCCGGAGAAAGCCTTCCATCTATATAAGCGGAAATCTCAAAGTCGCTTAAACATTTCCTGTGTTCAGGATGCATTGATACCTCTCTTTAAAGTTCTCACAATCTTATTCAATCCGTCACGTTCTTCATTCGATAGTATTTGACGTGCTCCATTCCGTTTTCTTACATGTCCTGTACATATTTTTTGATTTTTTCAATAATCCTGTGTTTGCCTGTATATACCGCAGACACCGACATATTGAGAACCTTTGCGGTATCTTCGGGAGAAAGGCCCCTGTGCAAAAGCAGATCGTATAATCTCCTGTCTTTTGGTGATAAAGCATTTATGGCCTTTGCCAGCATAGTGCTCTGCTGCCTGTCTTCGGCGTATCTGTCCGGCATATATCTGTTATCAGCTATGGTGTCCCAGATTTCCCCGTCCTCCTGTACAGGCTCTACAAAAAGCCGCGTCCTGTCTTTCCTCATATGGTCGATTGTCATTCGAATCGTCATTGTCGTTAACCATGTGGATACAGAGCATGAATATTCGCTGTTGAATTGTCTTAGCTTTTTCATGTCGTTTTCCAGCAGGGAAAGAAGCACTGCGTTAAAGAGGTCTTCAACGTCTTCCGGGGCGCAGGTAAAAGAATAGGAATGGAATGTCCTCCTGATAAAATTCCAGATAAGCCGGGAATACCTTCTTACAAAGACTTCCCAGGCGTCCCTGTCTTCATCATGGAGGCACTTGTGTATCAGCTCATTGTCATTCAGATTATTCTTCATTATTCATGTATGAACGGAATTTAACCATAAGACCCTTCCCCGTTATCAGATTTCATCAATCCCGCCGTCTTCAAGTGCCGGCAATAGATTTTCTATCTGAATTCACTGGTGTCCAAAATAACAGATTATCAATTATTCACCTCTTGTAATATATAGGTTTTCGACAGATTTTTGATGATTTTCATTTCAGGTTCCCCATTATGTATGACCTGATGCGGAAACGGCAATAGGACTGGAAAATTAAAATGGATCTATGGGAATTGCCTCCCATAGATCCGCAAAAACTTAACTCAGCAGGAAGTTTTGCTGAGAGTAATGACTGGCTCCGCGGGCGTGACGCTCAACAAAACTTTTTGAGCTATTTTTTTACGTTCTTAATGGTTCCGGTCCAGTTGAAAAACCCAAGAACCGCTTATCGGCTTCGCCGTATTTCTTGACGGGTGACCGAATTCTAAATCGTGGATAGCAACACTATAGCAATGTTTTAATAAACTGTGTAATATGCATATGCTTTATGCCTTTTTCACCGCCCTCTATCATCTTGTCCATTGAGACAACAAATTTAGGGTAATTGTCCGATATACTGTGAAGGTTCCCAAATTCCCTGTCCCAGGTCTTTTTATCAGGTACAAGATACGCTACCTGCACATAAAGCTTCTCTCCCTTTTTTTCGCCGACGAAATCAACCTCCTTTGTGCCCAACTGCCCTACTGTAACGGTGTAGCCCGACGCCCTGAGATGCATATAAACTATGTTTTCAAGCACCTTGTTGATGTCGGACAGGCGATAACCAACAAGGGCGTGTCTCAGTCCGCAGTCCTGAAAATAGTATTTGTCGTTGATCTCAAAGATCCGTTTGCCGCCGATCTCGGAGCGGCGCACCTTGAAAATGAGAAACGCGTCGGACAAAAAGGAAAGATAATTGAGAACTATATTAGGTGAGATTTTAGTCTTCTGCGATTTAAGAAAATCGCTTATCTTCTTCGCAGAAACCAGACTTCCCACATTATCCGCCACATACTCTACGAGTCTCTCAAGAAATGCTACGTTCCTGACGCTATATCTGGCAACCACGTCTTTGAAAAGTATCGTGTTGTTTACGCTCTTAAGATAATCATAGACAACTTCATCGCTCAGCTCCAGATTGATCAAATACGGGAGTCCCCCGTATTTGATATATTGCAGAAGCGAATCTTCGGAGTTGTCCAGCTTGTGGAAAGTCAGGAATTCGGGGTATGACAGACTATAAACCTCAATTTCTACATATCTGCCCGATAAGTAGGTTGCCAGTTCGCCAGAGAGGAGATCGGCATTGCTGCCAGTGCAGTAAATATCATATCCGCCGCTCGCCTGAAGGTCCCTCAGCGCCTTTTCAAACTGAGAAATACCCTGGATTTCGTCTATAAAAAGAGAAAGCTTCCTCTTTCCTTTGGCTGACTGCTTAACATAGTGCAGCAGGTCACGGTAATCTCTGAGGGCCTCAAACTCATGCAGCTCTTTGTTGATATAGAGGATATCGTTCTTTTTAATACCCTGCCCGACAAGCTCATCCATGATTTGAAGCAGAAGATAACTTTTCCCTACCCTCCTCTGACCCACAAGTACTTTGATTACGTCCTTTTTCATGAAGGGGCGTATCCGCTCAAGATAATATGTTCGCTTAATATTCTTTTTGTTCATGATTAAAACTCTTTCATTATTGTCTAATAGTTTTAATTGTACTTAAAACTCATAAATTGAGCAATGGGGTTTGCACGACAGTCCTGAAAAACTTTTTGGATCTTTTAAAAATCTTCATCTTTATCGTCAAGGAATATTGATCTTACCTGCGGCAAAACCGCAGGGAATCTAATGTAAGGAATAATTTTATTGCATGCGCTCGCTAATCCCATGGCAAGACGACGGGGAATACGCTCGCTGTCCATTTAAAAGATCTAAGGGATATGGGGCGAATTCTCAAGCAGGCGGTTTATAAGAGCTATCACTATGTTATTCCATCCTTCAGGGCCGATTCCGTCTGCCTTTATTAAACCGGGCAAGTTTATCTGCGCGTCATAAGCTCCGCCAGGTTTCTGAACGATAACCGGATAATCAACCGCTTCAAGCATCGGTATGTCATTTGAGCTGTCGCCTATGGCAATAGCTGAGATTTCAGCAAATTCCCTTTTGTATAAATCAATCAGAATAGATACGGCTTTCCCTTTATCACTGTTGCTGAGGATATGGTGAAATTGTCCCTGTGTATAGGTAAAGCCTTTCTTCTTAATGCGGTCTAACAGTTTACGGACATCTTCTTTTCCATCTGTAAATATAAACGGCTCATCAAAATCCCTCTCCTTTGCCATCTCCGCCTCTTCAATACTCAGTCCGGTTACGACTGAGACTTCCTCGACCGTCATATCGCCGAATCCTTTTATGTCAAACCCTTCTGTTCTGAGTTCATTCAGTGCTTTCCTCAGATCGGAATATTTTGCCCCTAGTCTTATCAAATCATATGGGTTGTCTTCCTCTATCATCAATTCGAGATCTGAAAGCTGGAACTTGAAATAGCCCTTAGGAATAAAGATGCCCCCGCCGTTTTCAGAAATGAAGGGATGGAGATTGTACAGCTTCCTCCTGTAATGTTCTATCTCTTTTCGTGTCTTGCTTGAACAGATAATAAGCGGTATATTTTTCTCTTTGATCAATTGAAGTGCAGGCAGGGCTGCTTCAAAGGAATAATCTGAGTAGTCCAGAAGTGTCCCATCGAGGTCTGTAAAGATGATGCTTTTTTTCATTTGTATGTAAAGAATATCATATGTCCTGCAATTTATCATTTTTAGTAACATCCCCTGCTGACAGTTTTCTTTTATTAACTTTTCAATACCCCACAGTCTCTGCTGTGGGGAAGTTCATTAATGACGTGACCTGAAGTGTCTTGTATTTGAAAGTGACGTATGAGAAAATTGAACTATGTATTCCATCTATAAAACAGCACACCCGCAGCAAGGAGGTAAAATGTGGACTGGTATCAGATAGGTTTAAAAGAAGTATTTCAAAAATTGGAGACTTCGGATAAGGGACTGACCGATGCAGAAGCAAAACAGCGCATAGCGCAGTACGGTCCGAACAAACTTATTGAAGAAGAAAAGATAAGCAAGCTGAAGATACTGCTCCATCAGTTTACGAGTCCGCTTATTTATATTCTGATCATCGCCGGCGTTGTTACATTCCTGCTTGAAGAATATATAGACTCGGGTGTTATCTTTGCCGTGGTGGTCCTCAACGCGGTCATCGGCTTCATACAGGAATATAAGGCAGAGGAGAGCGTCAGGGCTTTAAAGAAGATGGTTGTGCCGAAGGCAAAGGTTCTTCGGGAGGGAAGGGAAAAGGAGATAAACAGCGAAGAACTTGTCCCCGGAGATATCGTACTGCTTGCATCCGGCGCCATGGTCCCTGCCGACCTCCGGCTGATACACACCATAGAACTGAAGATCGAAGAGGCGATGCTTACCGGCGAGTCTCTCCCTGCTGAGAAAACCACAGGCCCTATAAAAGAAGAAAACCTGACCCCCGGCGACCAGAGGAATTTTGCGTTCATGGGGACGGTCGTGGTCAACGGCAGGGCTAAGGGGGTTGTGGTAGAGACAGGGGGAACTTCTGTGCTCGGAAGCATTGCCAGAGAAGTCAGGGAAGTGGGCATTGTGAGGGCGCCCCTTCAGGAAAAGATTGACGGCTTTGCGAAGCTTATAGGTCTTATCGTTCTTGGAGCTTCAACCGTGCTGTTTATCGTCGGATTGCTGATCGGCGAAAGCGCCAAGGACATGTTCATGACTGCAGTGGCTGCTGCCGTTGCTACAATACCGGAAGGGCTCCCCATAGTCGTAACCATAGCAATGGCAGTTGGAGTGGCGAGGATGGCGAAGCTGAATGCCATTGTAAGAAAACTCCCGGCGGTGGAGACACTGGGAAGCACCACGGTCATCGGCTCTGATAAGACAGGTACCCTCACGAAGAATGAGATGACAGTAAAGCTGATTTACGACGGTAAACATACATATGAGGTGACGGGAAGCGGTTACCTGCCGGAAGGAGAGATCCTTCACGAAGGCATCTCTGTGGAAGCGCACGACAGGAAGCAATTGATGCACGTCCTGCGCATAGGGCTTTTATGCAATGAGTCATATGTCTACGAAGAAGATGGGCAATACAGGGTTGACGGCGACCCGACAGAAGGCGCGCTTATTGTTTCAGCAATAAAGGCAGGATTAGAGACTGAAACGGAAAAGGAGAAATATCAGCAGATATCGATTGTCCCCTTTGAGTCTGACCGGGGTTACATGGCAACGCTTCATAAGCATCATGGGAAGAAATTAATATTCGTCAAGGGTGCTCCTGAAAGAATTATAGATATGTGCGTTAAATCCGTTGATGACACGGAGCTGGAAAAGAAGGATATCTTGCATGTTGCGACGGATTTTGCTAAAGAAGGACTGCGTGTCCTCGCTTTTGCATATAAAGAGGCGCCTCATGATATGGAAGAACTTACACATCAGAATGCGGAATCAGATTTGGTTTTTGGCGGTCTTCAGTGCATGATTGATCCGCCGAGGCCTGAGGCGATAGAGGCAATAAACGGGTGCAGGAGAGCGGGAATAAGGGTCGTGATGATAACAGGAGACCACGCTGTTACAGCGAGTGCCATCGCCAGGAAACTGGGCATAGACGAGAAGGGAAACGTCCTTGCAGGCAAAGAAATAGAAGACATGGATGATTCTGAGCTTTTTGAAAAGGTCCAGTCTGTCTCTGTTTATGCGAGGGTATCTCCGCAGCACAAATTGCGGATAATACAGCAGTTAAAAAACCATGGTGAAATAGTTGCTGTCACAGGAGACGGGGTCAATGATGCGCCTGCACTGAAGACAGCCCATATAGGAGTCGCAATGGGCAGAGGCGGCACGGATGTGGCAAAAGAGGCATCTGATATGGTTTTGACGGATGATAACTTTGCAAGTATTTTTAATGCAGTGAAAGAAGGCAGGATTGTGTTTGACAACATCCGCAAGGTCACCTTTTTTCTCATTCCCACCGGCGTCGCCGCCATTCTGTCCATACTGGGCACTATTGTCATGGGCCTTCCAATACCATACGTGCCGGCCCAGCTCCTCTGGATAAACCTTGTCACAAATGGGCTCCAGGACGTTGCCCTTGCCTTTGAACCCGGGGAAAAAGGAATTATTGACAGGCCGCCCAGAGACCCTAAAGAAGGCATTATGTCCCGAATCCTGATAGAGAGAACAATCGTTGTCGGGCTTATTATCTCAGCGGGTGTGGTTTATAATTTTGTGACCGCCTTAAATCAGGGTGATTCCATAGAGAAGGCCCGTACAGTGGCTGTCACCACCATGGTCTTTTTCCAGTTTTTCCAGGCATGGAACAGCCGCTCCGAACTTCAGTCGGTATTCCGCATAAAACTTTTAAGCAACCCTTTCCTGTTTTTCAGCATGATGGCCGCGTTCCTTGCCCAGCTTTCCGTGATATACGTGCCTGCGCTCCAGTGGGTTTTCAGAACAGAGCCGATAACTACTGGTGAGTGGTTGCGGATACTGATGGTTTCTGCTACGGTTGTGTTAGTCGTGGAGATTGATAAATGGATGAGGCGGAGGAAACAGGGGAACACGCATGTTTGAATATCTCAGGAAATTTAAAAAGATTCTGATTTCATCTCTCACCCTGATGATGGCCTTCGTCCTGCTGCTCTCCACTGTAGAGCTTGGATGGATTATTGCAAAAGATGTTATTACGCCTCCTGTATTCTTGCTGGAAATCAACGAACTGCTCGACATCTTCGGCCTTTTCATGCTGGTGCTCATAGGCGTCGAACTCCTGGAGACCATCATGAAAAACTACCTCACGGAAGGCGTGAATCACGCTGAAATTGTAATTTCCGTTGCGATTATCGCCATAGCCCGCAAAGTCATAATCCTCGATGTAAAGGACGTATCGGGCATTACCCTGATAGGAATAGGCTGCATTATCCTTGCCTTGTCGATTGGATACTTCCTTATAAAACATATGCGGAATGGAAAAGAGAATGAATAAGGTCGGAATAGTGCAATAATGTTCAGGAAAAACACCCATATAATTGCCATTGGAGCGTTTCTGGCACTGCTCACCATGGTGCATGTCTTTATTCTTCAGAAGCTGTCTCCGCGTGTTGTTCTTGAAGAACTGTACTACATACCAATTTTATTTGCCGCGTTTCGTTTCGGTCTGAAGGGCTCCATAATAACCTACCTGCTTGCGTCGCTGTTATATCTCCCCTTCTTTTTCGGTTTATGGTCTTCGACATATCTGGATTTGCTTGACAGGGCGCTTCACTTATTATTCTCGGCTTTATTTGCATTCCTTGCCGGTCTATTTGTAGAACGTGTGAAGCGGCAGCAGAAGGAATTGGAAAGGAACCGCTATCTTGCAAATCTCGGCCACGTTGCCGCGACTATTGTGCATGATTTAAAAAACCCCTTGATCACCATTTTAGGCTTCGCACGAAGAATCCGAGAGGGAAAAGGAAACATCGATACCGCCGCAGAGGCGATAACTGAATCAGTACAGAATATGCAAAAGATAGTCCATAACGTACTGGATTTTTCAAAGCCTGTTCAGTTGGAATTAAAAGAGGGAGACTTGAGAAACGTTATCAGACAGGCATCTGAATCTTGTATGGCAAAGGCAGAAGAGAAAGGGGTCAACTTGTCAGCTGACATCCCTGAGCTTCCAGTAACTGTAGCAACAGACAGCTTCAACATGCAAAGGGCGCTTATCAACCTTATCAATAACGCTATCGAAGCCTCCGGCAAAGGACAGCGCGTAAGGATTGCTATCGTAGCCAGGAAAAGTCGTGTTGCTATTACGATAAAGGATTATGGTTCAGGAATGGACAGCGAAACTGTCGAAAACATCTTCTTTCCTTTTTACTCAAAAAAGAGCAGCGGCACGGGCCTCGGAATGGCGATAGCGAAGAAGATTATTGATGGACATCAAGGCAGAATTATTATAAAGAGTCAGACAGGAAAGGGAACGGAAGTGGAAATCGAACTGCCCTATAACCCTGCCACCGGGTGATAAGAGACAGCAATGACAATGAGGCTTTTTTTGAGGAGTGTCTTCTGGATCGTGATAATGTCATGGCTGAGGAACTGAGCTTTGATCTCCATTGAATACATACTTGCCGGGACAGCGGTCCTTTTGCTCCTGAGCATTATTGCGAGCAAGGCCTCGGATAAACTGGGCATTCCGGCACTGCTCCTGTTTCTTGTTGTGGGGATGCTTGCTGGCTCGGACGGCCCAGGCGGAATTCATTTCGATGACCCCTACCTCGCGCCCATATGGAGAGAGAGCAAACCTCGGAAAGGACTACGGACGTCATGGCGTTCAGAGCAAAACAGGGCATGTTCAACGGAGGGTATCCGAGACTGGGTTACGATATAGATTATGAAAACAAATGTCTTGTAATAAATGAAGCAGAAGTCCCTATCGCTAAAGAGGCATTTGAAACTTATCTGAATAAAGGCTCTCTAAGTGAGACAGCCACTGCCCTTAACTCAAGAGGCTATAGAATGAAGTCATGGACGGCACAGACCGGAAGAAAAATGGGCGGCGACAGGTTTTCAAAAAATAGTCTCAGCCGGTTACTGAGCGCCCCGGTTTACATCGGTAAAATAAGGCATAAAGATAATCTGTACGATGGCAAGCATCCGGCTATCATAGACGAAGAAATATTCCATTCAGTGCAGTCCATGCTCAACATCAATAATGTCACGAAAACAGGATACAGGCAGGATAATAATAAGTCTCTTCTGAAAGGTCTTGTTTATTGCGGATCATGTCATTCGGCAATGACCCCGAGTTTTTCGTTATCAAAGGGGAAAGAATATTATTACTACCGGTGTCTTGCTGATAACGACAGAAGCAAAAAACAATGTCACACTGGAAGTGTCAATGCGCGTCAAATTGAAAATCTTGTTATAGAGGAGTTGAAGTTTCTTGCAAGAGAGCCGGAGATAATTGAGGGAGTGGTTGAAAGCGCAACAAAAGAACAGAAAGAAAAAGTAAAAGAGCTTGCGGCAAAGAAGAAGACGATACAGGAGAGCCTTAATCAGGCAGACAAGAAAGCAAAGAACCTTATGAATATCCTCGGTGAGGCAGGAAAAGATGGAGAGCGTTTCACTTATATCATGAAAGAGCTTAATGATCTCGAAGACCAGGCCTCGGGACTTAAAAAACAGATCGATTATATTACTTTTGAGATGAACAACCTGGAAAACAAGATTATTGATGCTAACGCTATCCGGGATAATTTCAAGGTCTTCAGAGATGTATTTAACCAGCTTACACAGGATGAAAAGTACGACCTGATGCATCTGTTAATCAAGAAGGTGGTCTATTATGAAGACGCGAAATATAATGGGAACGGCGTAACTGGCGATAAAACCGGCAAAATTAAAATGGATCTATGGGAGCTGCCTCCCATAGATCCACATAATCTGAACTCAGCAAATGGTTTTGCTGAGAGTAACGCCTGGCTCCCGGGGAGGGATTCGAACCCCCGACATGGTGGTTAACAGCCACCCGCTCTGCCGGCTGAGCTACCCGGGAACACTTTGCAAGTCACTTCATTAACTAAGACTATACATTATAAAGAATACCTGCCAACAAATTCAATATAAGAAATTTTCAAATTCTATAATGCGGAAATTCAATTGGCGGGGACTAAACATCTGCTTCAGCAGGAAACAATAATGGAATCCCTTACATGCGCGGAGAAAAGGGCTTTTTTGCTCAAAGGCGGGCTTAAAATAATTTGCGATACCCTGTAAGGTAAAAACCTTAATTTTCTATTCTGGGGTATTTGGCAGTTTTTTGTTTCCCCTGCGCTTGAGGGGAAAGCTTTCTTACCGCCAGCAACGCCATTTGTTGGCCGATTTGCCCGGTTCTTAGCTTAATCCGTTCCAGGGTATCGCAACATCATCTCCTGCTTTTAGTATAGCGCGATTTTGTACATAGTCAATAACATTAATCTAAATAGTGATAAATGACAAGTAACGATTGACGGGGAGAATGTGTGCCGGGCTTTTCAACTTTCGTCTGGTACAACCATGTAATTTGACAGGCAACAGAATTAGGAGTATAAAAGAATTAGAAGGTAGACACTCCATTAAATTCAACCGTGTACTACTGATCTCAGGGACTGAAGATGACAACTCAAAACAATTCAAACATCCTCGCAATAGATATCGGTTCAGTGTCTGTTTCAGTTGTAGAAATGGGCCTGAAAAAAGAAGTTGTTAAATCAGCTTATGAATTCCATCACGGCAATATCATTGAAACCGTCAGAAAGGTCCTGAAAGATTTTGATCTCTCCGGTATTTGCGGTATCGCCTCTACCTCCTCAACCCCTGCGGTCATTAAAGTAAGCGGTCAGTATGACAACCGGATATCAATAATCACAGCCGCCCGGCATTTTCACGATAAGATCGGGGCCATTTTAATAGTCGGCGGTGAGAAGTTCGGTCTGATAAGCTTTGATGAGAACGGCAATTACCTTAGTTTCAGATCAAACACCTCATGCGCGGCAGGCACGGGCAGCTTTCTCGACCAGCAGGCCAAAAGACTTAACCTGAGCGGCATAGAGGAGTTGAGCGAACTCGCGTTCAACAATAAAGGCATAATACCTAAAATCGCTACCCGGTGCGCAGTATTCGCGAAGACAGACCTGGTCCACGCGCAGCAGGAGGGTTACTCCCTGGAGGAAATCTGCGACGGCCTGTGCAGGGGGCTGGCAAAAAATATAGTGGACACGCTGTTCAAAGATACAAAGACCAGTCCTCCCATTATATTCACCGGCGGCGTATCAAGGAACAGGGCCGTTGCCAGGCATATCCAGTCAATTATCGGGATGGACATTATCGCGGATGAAATGTCCTGGCTCTACGGCGCTATCGGGGCAGGACTCAATCTTATCGAAGAACCGGACCTGCTCAATAAGCTAAATATAAAGTCTGTGGATGATGTCCTCATTCACAAGCCTCCTGAAAAGAAACACTACTATGAGCCGCTCAGTCTGAAACTCTCTGACTACCCTGATTTCAGCAGCGTTGAAAAATACGACTACACCGCATTTGGTCTGGGAGACCTGTACCCTGTGGAGGTTGATATCTATGAGAATCTTCTACCTTCAATAAAATATGATGTCTACCTTGGGATTGATATTGGCTCTACAAGTACAAAGGCAGTGCTGATGGACAATGACCGGAGCGTTCTTGCCGGATTTTATACAAGGACAGCCGGCCGGCCTGTTCATGCGGTGCAGAAGTTATTTGCGTCCATTGATGATGTTATTGAAAAGAAGAACCTGAATGTCCGTATCACCGGGACCGGCACCACCGGGGCGGGAAGGAAATTTTCAGGAAAGATAATCGGGGCTGATATCATAATCGATGAGATCACCGCCCACGCGCGCGCAGCGTATGAACTCAATCCAGAAGTGGATACAATCATTGAGATCGGAGGACAGGACTCAAAGTTCACCACCTTGAGAAAGGGCATAGTTACATTCTCTGCGATGAATAATGTGTGCGCTGCCGGCACAGGTAGTTTTATCGAGGAGCAGGCGCTGAAATTACAATGCCCTTTGTCTGATTATTCCTCAAGGACGGAAGGCAAAAGGGCGCCGGTTTCAAGTGACAGATGCACAGTGTTTATGGAGAGGGACATCAATCACTATTTAAACGAGGGGTACACAGTCGATGAAGTGTTAGCGTCGGTGCTTCACTCTATTCGAGAAAACTACCTGATGAAGGTCGCGATCGAAAGCAGCATTGGAAACACAATATGCTTTCAGGGTGCGACCGCAAAGAACAAGGCCCTTATAGCCGCCTTTGAACAGAGACTGCAAAAACCTATTCACGTGTCCAGATATTGCCATCTGACAGGCGCGCTCGGTGTCGCGCTTATGCTTTTGGAGCAAGGGGTAAAGGCAAGCAGGTTCAAAGGGCTGAAGCTTTATCAAAAACAGATACCGGTAAAATCTGAGGTGTGCGAACTGTGCGCCAATCACTGTAAGATAACCGTTGCCGATGTTGACGGTGAAAGTGTCGCGTATGGTTTTTTATGCGGAAGGGACTATGATACGAATAAATATATCAACAATAATCTCTCCGGTTTTGATCTGCTGAAAGAGAGAAGAAAGGTTTCTTCATTGAAACCTGCCGGGGAATATAAAGAGCAATGTACCATCGGTATTCCGGCGGCGCTTCACATGTTTGAAGATGTGCCGCTCTGGAAAACATTCTTTGAAGAGCTTTCCATAAAGACCATTGCCAGTGAGCATTATACAGAGGCGGTAAAAGAGGGGAAGCGTCTGGCCGGCGCCGAATTCTGCTCGCCCATAACCGCCCTGTACGGGCATGTGAAATATCTGCTTGAGAAGGCGGATTACATTTTCCTGCCCTTCTATCTCGAAAAGCAGTCAAAGGAAAAAGACGTCAGACGCCAGTTCTGTTACTATACCCAGTTCTCGCCCTCACTCGTTTCCCAGACTGCTGACAGAAACAGGTTCCTCATGCCGCTTGTTAACTATTTATACAATACGTTTTATACGAAGGTGCAGCTTTACAAAATGCTGAAACCTGTCTTAAAGCACGGCATCAGTTTCTTTGATGTTTCCAAAGCATATGACAGGGCGCTTGAATTCAAGGATTCATGCTCGCTGAGATTAAAAGAAATATATAAGAGAGAAACAAACAGCGATGATATACACGTTGTGTTTTTAGGCAGGCCCTACGCAATCCTTTCCGAAGCCATGAACGGAGGGATCCCGGATATCTTTGCGTCATTAGGCATTAAGAGTTTCTTCCAGGATATGCTGTCCTACGCGCCGGAAGACGTGGAGTCATTAGAGCCGCTTTGCAATGAGCTGCTCTGGTATTACGCCTCAGAGATCTTAAGGTCCGCCGAGGCCGTTGCGCGGTCCGAGAATGCATACCCGGTATATGTGACCTCGTTCAAGTGTTCGCCTGATTCTTTCGCCGTAGAGTATTTCAAGAAGCTAATGGATGCGCATGAAAAGCCCTACCTCATATTGCAGTTGGATGAACACTCTTCAAAGGTGGGATATGAGACGAGGATAGAGGCAGCGGTCCGCTCTTTCAGCAATCATCATCGCTCTCATTCTAAGGACGGGGCAAAGAAACCAGTTACATACGGGCCATCGCTCATTCCGTCTAAAGAGAAAGAACTTTCCGGTAAGATACTGCTCATTCCAAACTGGGACAACCTCAGCCTGAGTCTGATCGTTGCCAATCTTAGAAGTGAAGGGATAGACGCAAGGCTTCTGGAAGAAACTCAGACAAGTATTCAAAAGAGCCTGCGGTACAACAGCGGCCAGTGTATTCCGCTTAATATAATTGCCCAGGCATTTATTGATTATGTGGAGAAGCATGAGCTCGACCCTGCCAAAACCGTTTTGTGGATGCTGGACACGACCCTGGCCTGCAATCTCAGGATGTATCCTCATCACATAAAAAGCATATTGAGCACCTATGGAAAAGGAATGTCGGAGGCCGGCGTTTATACGGGGAGATTGTCCTTTATGGACATCTCGATAAAACTTCCAGTAGACACATATTTCGCCTACATGTTTGGAGGGCTTGTCAGGAAGATGGGATGCAAGATACGGCCTTATGAAAAGGTAAAAGGGGAAACAGACAGGGTGATCAAAAAGAGCATTGCTATCCTTTCGGACGCCTTTCTCGGAAACCGGTCAAAGGAAATTGCTGTTGCTGAAGTAGTGTCGTATTTTGAAGCCATTGAAACACGTTACGAAGAAAGGCCCAAGGTGGCCATCTTCGGTGATATGTATGTGCGGGACAATGAAGTGTTGAACCAGGACCTCGTGCATTTCATTGAAGACAACGGCGGCGAGGTCATCACGACCCCCTTCAGCTCTTACCTCAAGATGATCTCAGGGCAATATTTCAGGAAGTGGTTCATTGAAGGAAAATACCTGGACATACTGTCTTCAAAGACATTGATCGCCACGGTGACCATGTTAGAGAGATTTTATTATAAATTCTTTGAGCGGATATTGAATGAACCCGAACCGGAATATGATGAATCACCGGAGAAGCTCCTTGCGGAATATAATATCAGGGTGGAAAATACCGGCGAATCAATGGACAACATACTGAAGCTATTTTATATAAAAAAGTATTACCCCGATGTAGCGCTCTTCGTTCAAACAATCCCCGCCTTATGCTGCGCATCTGTCATTACTGAAGCGATGGCAAAAGAAATAGAGAAAAGAACAGGAACTCCCATGGTGTCTATCACATACGACGGCACCGGAGGAAATAAGAACGATATTATCATCCCCTACCTCAAGTACCCGGCGTCGAGGCATCTTATTGTGATTTAGAAGGTAAGTCACGGTCTGTAGGCTCCTTTGGGGCCAATATCCAAGTTGTTGAATGCTGTCATTCCCGCATGTAGTAAGCGGGAATCCAATTTAAATTTCAGTTGACGAGAGAAGAGTACACTACACTTTTAAGGTACCAAATCGGCACCTTGAAAAGAGGTCAGAAGCGCCTGAAGATCGGGTTTAAAAGAGAAGATTAAAATAAGGTTTCAACGGGCCTTTTATTTAACTTTTCCAATTCGGCACGCAGTGCGTACCAAATTAACATGGACACATTGCCGTTTGCTTCTGTCAGTTGAAAACGGGAACGCCCGAAAGAACTGGCAAGGGAGTTACGGCGTGAGATGGAGTTGATCAAGGGGGAGAAAAGGTTGCATAGATAAAAGTTTTTGAATAATTCAAATATCAATAGGAAAGTCTGACCCCATACATTCCCATACACTATTACATGGAAATTTCAGGCTATTTCCAGGCCAATCCCCATATTGGGATAGCACTGGGAGGGGTTTTATTGGTCTTGCTCATGCGAAAGCCGAAGTTGTTTTTTGTGATCGCGCTGATAGTGGCGATCAATGTATTCGTCCTGTACCTTATTTCTTATGCGGCATCAGTATCAGTAACACAAAAGCAAAACCTCGTCATTAAAGCGGCATCGGAGTTAAAAAACTCTCCCTGATGCCTTCAGAGCGTAGGCTCGAAAGATCGCAAGAGCAGAAGCGATGTCCCCATTTTTTTGATCTTAAAGAAGAACTGGATTCCGGCTTAAAGACTGCCGGAATGACAAAGAGTTGTTGACCGCTGAAAATGTTTTGATATACTTCTACTCAGGAGCTGACCGGTGAACATACTGAAGAGATGGCTGATATCAGGTCTTTCCCTTTTCGCGGCAGCGTGGCTTGTTCCGGGCATAAGAGCGGAAGGGAATGCGCTGGCCGTCTATTTCGTAATGGCCGCCATCCTGGGGCTCATCAATCTGACCTTGAAACCGATACTCTTACTGCTCTCCCTGCCGATCACCATTCTCACACTTGGACTGTTCATGCTTGTCGTCAATGCGCTCATGCTCTGGTTTGCCTCTGACATCGCGGTCAAACTGTTCAATATCGGATTCTATGTCGACGGGTTCCGGCCCGCGTTCCTGGGCGCCCTTATCGTAAGCGTTGTCTCGACGATATTGTCAGCTCTTATACGGGACTGATACAGAAAATAAGCTTTCAGCTCTCAGCAATCAACTATCGGCGAGAAAGAGGAGACCCCTACCCTGCTTATAAGTCCATTAGCTTTTTCCAATTGTAAATCAAAGTATTTTGTGATAGATAAACTTTATTGATATTTCAGCCGAACCTTTTGCAATAAGAGGGGCAGGACAGTGAAGCGTTTTAGTAACGAAGCAAAACAGCGGGCCGCCGAAGTATAAGTCTTTGGCGGGTCCGTTTTTTGTTTTCAGGAGAGAGTTTTGAGGTCGGGCTTGAGCTTCAACAGTATCAGGACACGGCTTACTTTCTGGTTATTGGTCATGACCATGATCCCGCTTTTTATGGTCAGCGTGGCGATCTATTTCTACATGGTGAACTCCCTGAAGGTGTCGATATACAACAGGCTTGAAGCTGTCCGCGACCTCAAGGCCGATGAGTTGAACCACTGGCTTGATGAAAGGACCATGTATGTCCGCACTATCGCCGCCGATGACAATATCCGCGTCCTGGAAGATAACAACGCCTCTATTTCCGGGGCGCGGGACCAGCTCAGAAAATATATGCGGAATTATTATGCCTTTCAGGAGGTCCTTGTTGTCAGCCCGAATACCAGAAAGGTAATGGTCTCTACCGACAGGAACAACGAGGGCAAAAAATTCTCAAAAGATATTCTCTTCAAGGATGGAACAAAAAGCCTGAACCTCCTTACCGAAGACATACATTATTCCGGGGCAACGGACATCCCCTGCATGGATTTTTCACTCCCTGTTTTCAGGCGGGCGGACAGCGTCAGCGTAACAGGCTTCATCGTTGCCAGGGTCAACCTCGAGGCCTCTCTCTACAAGCTCTTGAACCGCATGGGAATGGAGAGGACAGGCGAGGCCCTCCTTGTCAACAGGGACGGTATCGCGCTTAATGAGCTGCGCTGGCTCAAGGGTTCAGCGCTGAAGACGAAACTCAGGTCAAGGCCGGAGACAGAAGCCTCGCAAGGACACACCGGCATCATCGAGGCGTATGACTACAGGGGGGAAATGGTGCTGGCTGCTTATACTTTTATACCGCAGACCGGTTGGGGATTTGTAGCTAAACAGGACCTTAAAGAAGTGTATGCGCCCATTTATCAACTTAGAAGATGGATGCAGGCTATCAGCGTCATAACTTTCTTCGGGGTGATCATTGTGGCCTTCTGTGTTTCCCGGTCTATCTCCAATCCGATCAAGGCGCTGCACAAGGGAAGTGAAATAATCGGAAAGGGGGACCTTAATTATAAAGTCGGCACGGACACAAAAGATGAGATCGGCAGGCTGTCCAGGACCTTTGACCTTATGATAGAGAATTTAAAGTCACTCACTGCGTCCAGGGATGATCTGAACAAAGAGATTGCTGAGCGCAGGCACCTGGAGAAAATGCTTATCGAGATCAAGGAGCACGAACGCAGGCGCATCGGGTATGACCTGCATGACAACCTGGGGCAGCAGCTTACGGCCATTTCATTCATGACACAGGGGCTCGAAAATATATTGATGAAGAAACATGTCCCTGAGGCTGAAGACGCTGGAAGGATCACATACCTTATCGAAACGGCAAAGGCGCAGGTCAAGTCCCTTTCAACGGGGCTCTCGCCCATACTCGAAAAGGGTGAGTACAGTCTCATAACAGCCATGGTGGACCTCGCTGCGAATTCTGAAAGACTCTTCGGGATACCGTGCACCGTCAAATGCAATAAATCCGTCCTCCTGTATAACGAAGCCGCTCTGATACATCTCTACCGTATCGCGCAGGAGGCCATTACCAACGCCGCAAGGCACGCAAGGCCCATGCAGATAAAGGTCCGCCTCAACAAAGAAGGTGATGTAATTACAATGACGATCAAAGACGACGGGACCGGGTTTACGCCAAGCCGGGGCAGGGGCATGGGCCTGGAGATCATGAGATACAGGGCGGGTATAATCAACGCGTCACTTGATATTCATTCGGACATCAAGACCGGGACACATGTAAGATGTATCTTCCCGGATACGCGGGAAAGCGATGCCTTTGAGAACAACCAAAGGCCGGAACGTTCAATGTTCCCTCTATTGATCAAAGGAGTATGAACCATGAAGACCCCAAAGACCGAGAGCAGGATACAGAAGCATAAAGTTTTTATTGTGGACGACCATTGCGTTTTGCGTGAGGGACTTTCACGTCTCATCAACAGTGAAGAAGACCTCCTGGTATGCGGAGAGGCCAACAACGTTTCCGACGCGCTGGATTTGATAGCGGCCAGCAAGACCGACATCGCGATAGTTGATATAACCCTCGGAGACGGCAGCGGGATCAGGCTTATAGAAAAGCTCATGCATTCGCGTCCCGACCTTCCGGTGCTGGTCCTTTCCATGCACGACGAATCAGCTTATGCCGAACGGTGCCTTAAGGCAGGGGCCAGGGGCTACATCATGAAACAGGAGCCTTCCAAAACACTGATAGCGGCGATAAGAAAGGTCCTGAACGGAGAGATTTACGTCAGCGATAAACTGAATGTGCAGCTTTTGCACAAGCTCGTTAAAAACAATTTCGAGGACCTCGATTCCCCCACCAAGCTACTCAGCAACCGCGAACTGGAAGTCTATCAGCTCATCGGACAGGGACTGAAAAAGCACGAGATAGCGGAACGGCTGACCCTGAGCGTAAAAACCGTTGAGACTTACGTGGAGCACATCAAGATCAAACTGCAATTAAAAGGCACCCACGACGTTCTCATGCACGCGGTCAAATCTTTTGATTGAGGATGATCAGCATCCTGAAATTCCCAATGTCCCGCATAAGTAAATTACCTAAGCGCGCATAGGTAATCTCTTCAAAAAAACCTTTCACTATCTCTGGATTTACAAAGCAGCCCATGCGCCCGACAATTTCAATATGAGTGATATTTTAGTAATAGACCGCGCGGAGCAGGAGAATTTTTGGACGGACCTCAAGGGCGAGTGGAAGATCCTCTTTGTTTCCGCGGCTGACAAAGGACTGAATATGCTCTCTGTGAACGTCGGCCTCGTATTCCTCAGTACAGGCCAGCCGGGTATGAACAGCATGGAAGCACTCAGCATAATAAAAAAAGATTGGCCTTCCACGGCGGTTATCATGATCTCCTCCGGCGGGACGGAAGAAACGTGCATGGAGGCTTTCAGAAGAGGGGTGAGGGATTATATGAAGACGCCGCTGAACGCGGAAGAGGTCCTGCAAAAGATAAAACTACTGTTGAATGCGAGAGACACTTCGCAAAGACGCAGGCATATTTCCTTGTCAGTTGAGACCGTTCCTGAGGCGCATTATCCTGATGTCCCTTCGCATATTTTAAACGGCGTGCTCAAGGTGAGGGATTTCATTGCACAAAACTATTCCGAGTCATTGACCCTCGCGGGCGCGTGCAAAATGGCCTCGATGTCAAAGACCTACTTCTGCCGCTTCTTTAAAGATATCACGGGACATTCCCTCAGAGGCTATCACCATGCGGTGAAGGTGCAGAAAGCGGAAGCGCTCCTTAGGGACAAGGACCTTTCCGTCATGGACGTGGCTTTGAAACTCGGGTACAGCGATTCAAACTACTTTTCCACGGTTTACAAAAAGACCACCGGCATCTCTCCGAAATACCGGAAGCGGCGGGACATCTCCCCGCAGCCCTTTACACACCCCTAATCCCCTCTTGTTAGAGGGGACATGAAAGACCGGCATCATCCGGTTTTGGAAAAACATCAAGAAGAATTGAACAGGATTCAAGGAAATCACTCCCGCATTTTTATAAAGTTGAAACATGATGAGAGAAATCCTGGTGATGGATTGTAAGGAGCGCGAGAATTTCTGGAAGACGCTCAGGAGCGGCTATAAAATACTTTTTGCCACGACTGCAAAGCGCGGGCTGAGTATGCTCTCTGATAACGTTGACCTTGTATTTCTCAGCATAGAACTGCCTGATATGAACAGCATGGACGCGCTCAGGCTGATAAAAAATAAATACCCTGCGACCGCCGTCATCACGATCGCATCATGCGGCACAGAAGAGACCTGCGTAAAGACTTTGGGCAGAGGGACGATGGGCTACATTAAAAAAACTCTTGAAGCGGAAGATATACTGCAGGAGATCAAAACGCTCATAGACCTGAAAGACGTTTCTCCGCAGCGCAGCCCTGCATCTTTATCAGCGGAAAATTCCCCGGTTGAACATTTTCCTGATGTACCGTCACATCTGATAAGCGGCGTGCTCAGGGTGAGGGATTTCGTTTCTCAAAATTATTCCGGGTCATTGTCCCTCTCAGCGGCCTGCAGGATGGCCTCGATGTCAAAGACCTACTTCTGTCATTTTTTCAAACATGTCACGGGCCACTCTTTGCGGAGCTTTCATCACATAGTGAAGGTCCGGGCGGCGCAGGAGCTCTTGCGCGATAAAAGATCGTCAATCAAGGATGTCGCGCGGGAACTCGGGTACAGCGACCCGAACTACTTTTCCACTATTTACAAAAAAGTCACGGGCGTTCCTCCAAAACAACGGCATCTCTCCACACAAAGCTGACATCCGTCCAAAAGATTGGACAAAAGCAAAGAAATTTTGAACAGGATTTAAGGAAGCCCGTCCGCTTATCAGCTAAATTTGAAAATAACAGATAAAGAAAACCAGGAGCAACCATGGTTCGAAGACATCTTGAAAGCGATGGGATTTTTAAAGAGGACATTGAAATCTATTCTCTTTCAGAGTGCATCTTTCGACTTATCGCTAAGGTATCGCGCAATATGTCTCCTCACCATACTTGCTCCTGGTTTATAAAAATTCAAAAAGGAGAGGAGGCATAGGCGATGTTTAAAATTTCAAGAAAGGAAGAGCTGTCGGAGTACATAACCCTGTTTGAGATCGAGGCGGGTGATATCGCGAAGAAGGCGAGGCCGGGCAATTTTTTTGTTCTCAGGACCCACGAGCAGGGAGAGAGGGTGCCTTTGACCATTGCTGATTTTGACAGGGACAAAGGGACCATAACTACCGTCTTCCAGAAGGTCGGCAAAACAACCAATCACCTGGGGACATTTAATGAAGGCGATTTTATCCCTGATGTGGTCGGCCCGCTCGGCAATCATTCTCACATAGCGAATTTCGGGAGTGTCGTGTGCGTTGGCGGCGGCGTAGGCATCGCGCCCGTGTACCCGGTAGCAAGGGCGCTCAAAGAGGCAGGCAATAAGGTCACATCAATTATCGGCGCACGCACCAGATCAATTCTCTTCTGGGAAGAAAAGATGCGCGCCGTCTCAGACAACCTGATCATCACCACGGATGACGGCTCTTACGGCACAAAGGCGCTGGTCACAGTCCCCCTTGATGAAATTCTGAGCAGGGACAAAGTGGACCTCGTGGTGGCGATAGGCCCGGCGGTCATGATGAAGTTCGTTTGCAAGACAACTGAGAAATACAATGTGAAAACCATAGTCAGCCTGAATTCGATCATGATCGACGCGACCGGAATGTGCGGCGGATGCAGGGTGGAAGTCGGGGGCGAGACAAAGTTCACCTGTGTGGACGGACCTGAGTTTAACGGCCACGCGGTTGATTTTGACCTGCTTGCCAAGAGACTGCAATCGTATGTGCCGGAGGAAAATACCTCCCTGTGCTGCGCGAGAGAGAAGGGAGGAATGTAAATGGAAACGAAGGCGGAAGAGAAAAAAACAAAATCCAGGGTGATGATGAAAGAGCAGCCGCCTCTTGTAAGGGCGAAAAATTTTTTAGAGGTCCCTTATGGATACACGCCTGATGAGGCGGTTGATGAGGCGAACAGGTGCCTGTCATGTAAAAGTCCCGCGTGCAGGGTGGGATGCCCGGTTGAAGTAAATATACCTGAATTCATCGGCCTGATAAAAGAGAGAAGGTTCCTCGACGCCTGTTACAAGGTCAAGGAGAAAAATGCCCTGCCTGCCGTGTGCGGAAGGGTATGTCCACAGGAGCTTCAGTGTGAAGGCCACTGTCTTTTGGGAAAGAAGGGAACGCCGGTCGCTATCGGGAACCTTGAAATGTTCGTTGCCGATTATGAAGCAAAGAGCGGCAAGGTCAGGGTCCCCGACAAACCAAAATCTACAGGAAAAAAAGTTGCCGTGATAGGCTCCGGCCCCGGCGGATTGACCTGCGCGGTGGACCTTGCAAAACACGGGCACCAGGTCACTTTATTTGAGGCATTGCACAAACCCGGAGGCGTCCTGATCTACGGCATCCCGGAGTTCAGGCTTCCCAAGGCAATAGTGGAAAGAGAAGTCGGGTACATAAAAAATTTAGGAATAGAACTCGTATCCAACGCGGTGATCGGAAAACTTCATACCCTCGACGAACTGCTTGATGAGCAGGGATATGACGCGTGCTTCATCTGCATAGGCGCGGGGCTGCCTATGTTTTTGGGAATACCGGGAGAGAACCTCAACGGCGTCTGCTCCGCCAACGAATATCTGACAAGGGCGAACCTGATGAAGGCATACCTCTTTCCTGAATACGACACCCCGATAAAGAGGGGCAAAAGGGTCGCGGTGCTTGGCGGCGGAAATGTAGCGATGGATTCAGCAAGGGTGGCGCTGCGTCTCGGAGCTGAAAAGGTCTATCTCATCTACAGGCGTTCCGAGGCTGAGATGCCTGCGAGAAAGGCGGAAGTCCACCACGCGCATGAGGAGGGCATAGAGTTTTTATTTTTAACAAACCCTGCCCGGTTCATTGACGACGGCAAGGGCAACGTGTGCGCTGTTGAGTGCATAAAAATGGAACTCGGAGAGCCTGATGCATCGGGCAGGAGAAAACCGGTCCCGGTGCAGGGCAGCGAATTCCAGGTCGGGATAGACGTGGCGATCCCCGCATTGGGAACAAGAGCCAATCCGCTTTTAACAAAGACTATGCCTGATCTGAAGGTAAACAAAAGCGGCTACATCTTAGCTGAAGAAGACACAGGCATGACATCAAAGAGAGGCGTATTCGCGGGCGGAGATATAGTCACAGGCTCCGCAACTGTGATACTCGCTATGGGCGCAGGAAGAAAGGCGGCAAAGGCTATCAACGAATATCTCAAATGGAAGCACTGGGGTTTTCAAGCGATAAGCGGTTAGCTTTCAGCTCATTGTTTTTATTTTTAGCTTACAGCTTATTGCTAATAGCTAAAAAAGGAGGTGCAGCAATGACGGACAAAATCAACATTCTGGTCGTAGACGATGAACCAATAATTATTATGAGCGCCGAGCGGGTGCTTAAGGCCGAAGGCTATAACGTTGAGGGCGCGCTCAGCGGGAAAGAGGCGATGCTGAAAATGGGGCAGAACAATTATGACCTTGTCTTAACAGACCTCAACATGCTCGAGGTTGACGGCATCACTCTCATAAAGTGGATAAAACAGTTCCGGCCTGAGATCGGCATCGTGGTCATTACAGGCTACCTGTTCCAGGAGACAATTAAAGAGGCCCTCAAGCTCGGCATACATGACCACATGATGAAGCCGCTTACTCCCGTGGTGTTAAAAGACGTGATACACAAAGCGATAGAAGGCATACGGCCAAACGCGTCAGAACATAAACCGGAAAAAGAATTCCCGGCGTCAATGTTTGCGGAGCTGGACAATGTGATCCGGCAATACAGCAGGGGGCCGGGCTGTACTGTGCCGGTGATACCGGTGCTGCTTCGCGCCCAGGAGATTTTCGGCTGCCTCCCGGCAGTGATACAAAAGCGCGTCGCTCTGGGTCTGAACATATACCCGGCTGAGATACACAGCATCGTTTCATCGCACTCCGGTTTCAGGACGGGACCCGGAGGCGGCAAGGCCGGCTCAAATTCAGGCACAGGAGAAAGAGTATGGAGAGGTGTCATTTGCAAAACAGGAAAGGGTATCAATGAGTATCTCTAAGATACAGCTATGCGAGCTCATTCGCAAAAGAAGTATTTATTTAACTGCAACGGCGCAGAGGAATGGAGAAGTGGGAAAGGAGAAATGAGATGAATAAGCTTAGCGTGGAAGACCTTATAAACATCAAGGAGAAATACGCATCGGAATTCACATTGAGAAATGGCGGATACAGGGCCAGGGTCATTGTCCATATGGGGCCCTGCGGAATTGCCGCGGGCGCGATGAAGGTAATGAGGGCCATGATGGATGAGGTATCAAAGTCCCGGGTGACCGATGTGCTGATAAAGAAATCGAGCTGCGGCGGATTGTGCGCGAGTGAACCTCTGGCGACAGTCGAGCTGCTGGACCACCCGCCCGTGAAATACTGCAAGCTCAATGATAAGAAGGCGAGGGAGATCTTCAGGGAGCACGTCCTTGGCGGCAGGCCGGTGGAGAAATACGCGCTCGTAGTGGGCTGTGAAACAACTTGCTGAAAAAAACCGGAAATCAGCTTGGGAGGCTATTGCAAGATATTTATAAACTCAATTAAGCCGTCATTCCGGACTTGATCCGGAATCCAGACCCTCCAGAAATCTCTGGATTCCCGTTTTCACGGGAATGACAGAAAGACGAGGTTGTTTATGGGAACGATTCGCACGAATTTAATGTTATGTACAGGCACGGGCTGTGTATCCAGCGGAAGCCGCAAGGTAACGCTCGCCCTGCACGAAGAGCTGAAAAAGAGAGGTCTTGATAAAGAAATAGAGATCGTCCTGACAGGCTGTAACGGCTATTGCGCTGAGGGGCCTGTCATGGCTGTTTATCCTGATGAGGTCTTTTATCAGAAACTGACCGTGGAAGAAATTCCCGCTCTCGTTGAAGAACATTTCCTCAAAGGCAGGCCTTATCAGAAGCTGATGTTTACCGGGCCGGAAAAAAAGTCCGCCATCCCTTTATTGAAAGATATACCTTTCTTCAAGTACCAGGTCTCGCTGGTGCTGAGGAACAAGGGGCTTATTGATCCAGAGAAGATCGCTGACTATATAGCAAGGGACGGTTATCAGGCGCTTGCAAAGGTCCTTACGGAGATGAGGCCGGAAGAAACAATAAAGGTGGTGGCGGATTCAGGATTAAGGGGAAGAGGCGGCGCAGGCTTCCCCACAGGAAAAAAGTGGGAGCTCGGTCTAAAGATCAAATCCGATCTGAAATTTGTTGTGTGCAATGGCGATGAGGGCGATCCCGGGGCCTTCATGGACAGGTCGGTCATGGAGGCCGACCCTCACGCTGTCATCGAGGGAATGATAATCTGCGGTGCGGCAACTGATTCGCATAAAGGCTACATCTACGTGAGGGCTGAATATCCGTTAGCGGTCAAGCGCCTCCAGATCGCAATTGACCAGTGTTATGACGCGGGGCTGCTTGGAGAAAATATCCTCAATACCGGTTTTAACTTTGACCTCGATATTTACCAGGGCGCCGGCGCTTTTGTGTGCGGAGAGGCAACGGCCCTGATGCGCTCTATTGAGGGAAAACGAGGGATGCCGAGGCCGAAGCTCTGGCGTTCGGCGGTCAAGGGATTATGGGACAAGCCCACAGTGCTGAATAATGTCGAGACCTTTGCGAATATCCCGCAGATCATCTTAAACGGCCCTGACTGGTACAGGAGCTTCGGGACCGAAAAGAGCACGGGGACAAAGGTCTTCGCGCTTACAGGGGCCATAAACAATGTCGGGCTGGTTGAGGTCCCGATGGATACAACCCTCAGGAAAATAATCTACGACATCGGCGGCGGGATAAAAAAGAAGGGGAGAAAATTCAAGGCCGTGCAGCTTGGCGGCCCCTCAGGCGGCTGCATCCCGGAGGAATACCTGGACACCCGCGTCTCCTATGAGGACATCAAGGACAGCGGCGCGATAGTAGGCTCAGGCGGGATGGTTGTAATGGATGACAGCAACTGCATGGTGAACATCGCGAAGTTCTTTCTCGAATTTACAGCGGATGAGTCCTGCGGGAAGTGCGTGCCATGCAGGGTCGGAACAAAAGTAATGCATGACATGCTCACCGATATCTCTGAAGGACGCGGCAGAGAAGGAGACCTGGAAATCCTTGAAGACCTTTCACACGATATCATCGAGGCGTCGCTCTGCGGTCTCGGACAGTCGGCCCCTACCCCCGTGCTTTCAACACTGAGGTATTTCAGGCGCGAGTATGAAATGCACATTAATCACAAGTGGTGCGCGACCGGGGTATGCCGCGACCTCTGCACATTCTACATTGATGAAAAACTCTGTAAAGGATGCGGCGCGTGCCAAAGGGCGTGTCCCTCAAAGGCGATCACAGGCGAAAAGAAAGAGCCCCATAAGATCAGCCAGGAGCACTGCGTGCATTGCAGGACCTGCTGGGATTCGTGCAAGTTCAATTCCATAAAGATCCTCCCCGCCGCAGCGAGAAAGGCAAGTGAGGCAGATTTGCGGTTTATGGTCAGCATGGCTGAAAAGACCATGGCAGAGGTTAAAGAATAAGTAAGAAGTAGGAAGTGAGAGGTAAGAAGTAAAAAAAGAGAGCAGTGATTCTTTACTTTCCACTTCCAACTTCTCACTTCTAACTTTTATTTATAAACGGCGAGAAAGGCAAGTGAGGCAGATTTGCAGTTTATGTCCAGTATGGCTGAAAAGACCATGGCAGAGGTTAAAGAATAAGTAAGAAGTAGGAAGTGAGAGGTAAGAAGTAAAAAAAGGTCAGTACGGAAAAAGGCAGCACCATTCTTCAGGCTGCAATGAGCAACGGGATAAAAATACCCAATCTCTGCTATGACAGGAGGGTCGCGCCTCACGGCGGCTGCAGGTTATGCATCGTGGAGATCGAGGGACAGAAAAAACTGGAGGCGTCCTGCGCGACATTAGCGACCGAAGGGCTTGTCGTGTGGACAGATACCCCGAAGGTGAAAAAGGTGCGTCAGACCGTTCTTGAGCTTATGTTGGTGCACCATCCGCTTGACTGTCCGGTATGCGACAAGGCAGGCGAGTGCGATCTGCAGGAGCTGGTCTTTCAATACGGCAAACCCGCGGGACGTTTTGTAAGGGACAGGAAACACGCGCTGCCTGATACAAAGGGGCCTTTTGTAGAATTGACCGCCAACAGGTGCGTGCTCTGCGGCAAGTGCGTGAGGCTCTGCGCGGAACATCAGGGGCGCGGGGCTTTGGGTTTTATCGGCAGAGGTTTTCCAACCGTTGTTCAGCCCGCATACGGCGAGGCGCTTGAATGTGATTACTGCGGGCAATGCATTGATGTATGCCCGACAGGCGCGCTTCTGAACAAGACCTCCAAATTCAAGGCGCGGCAGTGGGCACTCGAAGAGAAGGACACGATATGTCCCTTCTGCGGATGCGGCTGCACCCTCACGCTCGGAATCTGGGAAGGAAAGATCCTGAGGGCAAGAGGGCTGCAGGACAAGGGTATAAACGAAGGCGATCTCTGCGGCAGGGGGAGGTTCGGCTTTGATTATATCTACAGCGAACACCGTCTCAACTCCCCGATGATAAGGAAAGATGGAGAGCTTGTGCCTGCCTCATGGGATGAGGCGCTTAATTATATACGCGGCAAGTTGAAAAATATAATCACCGCGCACGGCCCTTCCTCCATCGGGGCGACAGGCTCGCCGCGCTGCACGAATGAAGACAATTACGTCTTACAGAAATTTATGAGGAACACCATCGGCTCGGACAATATCGATTCCTCCGCGGCCTTCGGCTACGGCCTCGCTGAGAAGGCATGGAAAATGTCATTCGGTCAAAGCAGCCACAGGATAAACCAGAAATCCCCGCTTAGCAAAGAAGTGGTACTCATTCTTGAGTCGGATATTTCCGTGACCCATCCGGTATCCGGCCTCAACATCCTTCAGGCAAAAAGACAGGGTGCGCAGCTCATCGTTGCCGACGGCAGGGAGACAAAATTAACAAGGCACAGCACACAGTGGCTGAAGATGAAAAGCGGGACCGGCGTTGCCCTGTTAAACGGTATTATGAAAGTGATAATCGACAGGGGGCTTATTGACACTGCCGTTGCGGAAAAAGTCCCTGAGTTCAATTCTCTCAAGGCGATGCTTGAAAATTACACAACAGGGAAGGTTTCCGAGATCACAGGTGTCAGCGAAGATGAAATTATCAGCGCTGCTGAGACTATCGCGAAGGCAAAGAGCAGGATGATCTCCCTTTCCGTCAGCGCATCCGAAAATACAAAAGGACTGGACACGGCCCTGGCCGCAGCAAATTTGATCAATCTTTTAGGCGAAGGCCCTGATGCTCTACAAATTCCCGCTGAATACTCAAACACCTTCGGCCTTTATCAGATGGGCGTCAGGCCTGACAGCGCGCTTCATGGTCAGGGGATCTTCGAAATGTTTTACAGTGAGAACAGCGGCATAAAAGCCATGTATCTCATGGGAGAAAACCCGGCGGTCAATTTTCCTGACAGCGGGAGTGTCATCGAAAAACTGAAGTCACTTGACCTCCTGATCGTGCAGGACATTTTTCTTACGGAAACCGCAAAGCTCGCGCACGTGGTCCTGCCTGCCTCAAGCTGGGCAGAAAAAGACGGCACATACATGAATGCCGAAGGAGTCATGCAGAAGGTCCACAAACTCGTGGGGCCTTCAGGCGATTCGCTCCCTGACTGGATGGTCCTCAGAAATCTCGCGCTTGTAATGGGAAAAGACCTGGGGATAACAAATCTTCAATCCGTGCAGGAAGAGATAAAGTCGCTCTTATTGAAAAGACCGGCGCAGGATGAAATCCACAGGACCTTTAACCCGGTTGAATATGTCTCCTGCGAAGGGCCTGCTGCGGACTATCCGTTCAAACTCGTAGTCAGGGATGTGCTTCAGCATTCAGGCAGTATGTCAACGAAATCGAAATCACTTGGCCTTGTCGCTTCCGGGGCGCGGCTTGAAATAAACTTTAAGGACGCGGAACGGTTTGGCATTTCAGACAACGCTCATGTCAAAGTAACTTCGCCAAGAGGCTCGGCGTATCTTAAGGCCGCTGTCTCGGATGAGGTCCCGGACGGTTTTGTCTATGTGCCGGCGCATTTCCCTCACAGCGGGGTAAGCGCGCTTACTCACCTTGCGGGTAACGGAGGAATTTCAATGGATGCAGTGAGGGTTGAAACAGCATGATGGTTTGAGGTCCTTGGCCTGAGACTAAGTTGTTTCTGCCTTGTCCTTTGATAATTTTTGCGACAACTCCCTGCCCAGCGGAGAGCGCTTGTAGAATGTCTTGACCGTCAGGATAAGCAGGACCAAAAGACATGAAGCAATGGAGACCCTTAAAGCGAAGCCCCCGCGTACGCTGCTTCCAAAGAGTGTGAAGATCGCGGCCGCAGGCAGGAGGCCGATGATCGATCCTAAAATAAAGACTGATGTCCTTACTGAGGTCAGCCCTATCAGGATGCTGACAAACATGCATGTCAGAGGGAGCTGCCTCATCATTATGATCACCAGTAACCCGTGGCTCTGAAGATGGCCTTCAACAGCCTTAAGACGGCTGCCGATCTTCTGATGAAAAAGCGGGCGTCCTAAAAAACGTGTAAGCCAGAAAAGCACGCCGGAACCGGTGACGGCAGCCGCGGTGGACAATAATGTCCCGCTGAAGAAACCGAAGACCATACCAGCCAGAATGTGGATGATTGAGCGCGGAGCGCCCATGGCAATAAGTATTGCGCCGCCTGCAAAGAATATGACAGGCGCCATTGAATGATATCCTGCCAGCTTTTCCTGCAGCAGGTGCACGTGCGCAGGGTCAAGATAGTAACCCAATGGGGAATAGCGGACCAGCGCCAGAGAGCCTGTGAGCAGAAAAGTCAGCAGTATTGTTTTTATGATGTTCAGGCTGTTCTTTCCGTTTTCCGGTCCGACAAGACCGATGTCCTTCATGAAAAGTTCTCTCCGTTATCGGTATCAACTCTATGCCCCGGCACACACCGCCTTCGCCACCACCTCATCGCAAAGCAGTCAACTATTCCCCTGAACATGCGGTTGCCTATCCCGTATTTGGTCTGTCCGCGCGTCCTCGGCCGGTGATTGACCGGGACCTCTTTCACGGAGTATCCCTGGAGACGAAGCAGCGTCGGGAGGAAGCGGTGCATCCCGTTAAAGATAGGGACCTCCCTTAGAGCGGACCTCCTTAACGCCCTGAATGTGCATCCCGCGTCAGTGATTTTGTCTTTTGTGACCCAGTTGCGAAACCCGTTGGCGATACGGGATGAGACCTTCCTGACCCAATTGTCTTCGCGTTTTTTCCGCACACCGCAGACCGCGTCAAAATTGCCCATGACTTCAAGCAGAAGGGGAATATCGGCGGGATCATTCTGCTGATCTCCGTCAAGTGTGATAAGAATGTTCCCTCTGGCGTGAGCAAAACCTGTTGCCACAGCCGCGCTCTGTCCGAAGTTGCTCCTGTGACGGACCACGCGGAGTTCCGCATATCGTTTCTTCATTTCCTCAAGCACTGAAAAGCTGTTGTCGGTACTGAAATCATCGACGTATATGACCTCAAAGGGCCTTCCTGTGTTCCTGAGAACGGGGAAAAGCTCCCCGATCAGAGGTCCGATGTTCTCTTCCTCGTTGTATACGGGAATGATGACTGTCAGTTCGATTTCAGGAGTCAACATATCAGAATTTTTCCATCTCGCTTTCAGATAATCCGGCGGTTATCATTGATGATTATACCTCGCGGGTTATTATAGAACAATCATAAGCATGACGGCAAAAGAATGACAATGAAACGCGTGATATGTCTTTTTTTTCATTCTATGTTGTATCATTTCAAAACATGTCCACAAGTTCATTTTCAGAGACAAAATACACACTCCGGGATTGCTTATTGCTCCTTATCTTCGGCGCGATCATCTACATCCCGTTCCTTGGAATTCCGGTTTGGGACGGCAATGAACCTGTAAGGGTAATCGTTGCCAAAGAGATGCTCAGGACCGGCAACTGGATAATGCCCATGCTGCACGGAAACCCATACTTCGCAAAGCCTCCCCTGATGAACTGGCTCATGGCCGCAAGCGGCGGTTTGTTCGGCGTGGTGAATGAGTGGACCAGCCGCCTGCCCTCCGTGCTGTTGATGCTGATGACCGGGATGTCTGTTTATTTTCTATCTAAGAAATGGCTGGCAAGAGAGGGCAGGCTCTTCGCCGCCCTTATGATGCTTTGCATGTACGGGCCGGTCAGGGCAGGCAGGGAGGCGGAGATAGACAGCCTTCAGACCTTTGTCATCTCATTCATCCTCCTTCTCTGGATAAACGGATATTTAAAGCAATGGAAACCGGCTGTGCTGTGGGGCCTTACTCTGTCCCTTGCCGGGATCGGATTTCTTTCAAAGGGCCCCCAGATGCTAATGTTTTTTTACATGTCCATAATACCGTACCTGCTTTTAAGGAAAAGAATCTCATTTTTCTTTTCAAAGGCGCATGTATTCGGGTTAGGCCTTTTGCTTCTCGTCCTCGCTGTTTATTTAATGCTGCTACTTCAGTGGACAACGCTTGAACGCTACATACACATGTGGCTCGGCGAGGGAATGCAGCGCACTGAAAGCAGACACATTTCAGCATACCTGCTGCAAGTGCTCGAATATCCGTTTGAGCTGCTGCCGTCTTTTCTGCCGTGTTTATTGTTCCTTATTCCCCTTGCAATTTATAAAGACCTGCGGCAGGAAGCAGGGAAATTATTCGACAATGAATTTTTTACGTTTTCTTTTGTCGTGATCGCCGTCAATCTGCCTTTTTACTGGCTGCTTCCAAACACGCGGTACAGATATTTTCTCCCCGCATATCCTTTTGCCGCCCTCGCGGTAGGGTTTGTTTTTGAATTGTATCTCAGAAAGATGCAGGCCTTTCCGGCAATCAAAGTATTCTTTGTGAAGTTTTTAAAGGTCCTTGCGATACTGACGCTCTCCCTGGCAGTTGCAGTCATCCCCGCGGTCATCGCCCTGCATTTGAAATTTTCTTTCTTGATATTATTTTTCATTGCATGTCTTATGATCTCAGGCATGGTTGTTTTATATAAAGCCGGTTCCGCGCGATTGCCGCACGTCCCCGTATATGTGACGGCCATAACAGCGCTCTTTTTTCTGGTCTACACTGACATCACTGTCGGGCTTGATAAAAAACGGGGAAGCAATCCCAGGGAGATCGCCAGTGAGATAGACCTTTTATTGCCCCAGGATGCTGGCGTGGTATACGAGATGGGGTACAGGAGGTATCTGACAATAACCTGCTATTTAAACAGGGAAGTACGCCAGGTGAATTCGTTTGCGGATTTGAAAGAACTGAAAAAGGAAAAAGGCGGGATTTATTTTATCTATGACGCCGAGCTCCTGGATGTTATCACCGGGGAAGATAAAAATATCTTCCTGAAGGAGATCCATTCAGAAGAAATATATTCAAGGAAATACAAAAGCCGCCGCCGGGGAGACAGGGCAATCGCGGTCGGGAAAATATCCTGATTAGCAACAGGGACCATCATCCTGTAGAATTAAAATATCTATGAAACCCGGCAACAGAGAGGGACATTGGAAAATAACCTTGACATCAATACCGTCTCAGGGCTTTCTGAAGCAGAAGCGGCCCAAAGGCTGAAACAGGAAGGGTATAATGAACTCCCTTCAGCCAGGGAGCGCAGCATCTTCGCCATTGCGTTTGAAGTGGTCCGCGAACCGATGTTCCTGCTTCTGATCGCAGGCGGGGCGATCTATCTGTTGTTAGGCGATATAAGGGAGGCCGTGATGCTGCTGAGCTTCGTCTTTATAGTCATGGGCATCACGCTTTACCAGGAGCGCAAGACCGAGCGTGCTTTGGAAGCGCTCAAGGACCTGTCCAGCCCCCGCGCCCTGGTAATAAGGGACAGAGTGCAAAAAAGAATACCGGGACGTGAGGTAGTAAGGGGCGACATCCTGGTCCTCGCCGAAGGCGACCGCGTACCTGCTGACGCTGTGCTCATTTCATGCACAAATCTCTCGGTTGATGAATCTTTACTGACTGGTGAATCCGTGCCTGTCAGTAAAACCTCTTGTGACGGCATGAAAGAAATGGCGCGCCCCGGAGGCGACGACCTGCCTTTTGTCTTTTCCGGGACACTTGTGGTACAGGGTTTCGCTATCGCGCAGGTAAAGGCCATCGGCATCAACACCGAGCTTGGCAGAATCGGAAAGGCGCTGCAGTCAATTGAACCGGAAGAAACGCTTTTGCAAAAAGAGACCGGGCAGCTCGTGCGCAATCTCGCAATATTCGGACTGTCCCTTTGCAGTATTGTGGTTGTCGTGTATGGCCTGACGAGGGCCAACTGGCTGAACGGATTCCTTGCCGGGATAACCCTTGCGATGGCAATGCTGCCTGAGGAGTTTCCTGTAGTGCTCACCGTATTCCTCGCGTTGGGGGCATGGCGAATTTCCCGGAAAAGGGTCCTCACGCGCAGGGTGCCTGCCGTGGAGACACTCGGCTCAGCGTCTGTGTTGTGCGTGGACAAGACCGGCACACTTACTCTAAATAAAATGACCGTGCAGAAGGTCTTTGCAGACGGAAAGTTCTGCGATATAAGTCATGCGCACAATGACCTTCCTGAAGAATTCCACGAGGCCGTGGAGTTCAGCATACTTGCGAGCCAGCTTAAGCCATTTGATCCAATGGAAACAGCGTTAAGGGAACTCGGCACGAGCGCCCTTTCTGATACGGAACACCTTCATGATAACTGGACCCTGGTGCAGGAATATCCCCTGTCCCAGAAACTTCTTGCCATGTCGCGGGTCTGGAAGTCGCCTGACAATATGAATTATGTCATCGCTGCCAAAGGCGCGCCCGAGGCCATCGCGGATATATGCCACATGAATACTGAGCAGATCCAAAGCCTGTCGGAAAAAATCAACTCGATGGCTAAAGAAGGCCTGAGGATAATAGGCGTGGCCAAATCGGATTTCAGACAAACATCACTACCCGGTGAACAGCATGATTTTAAGTTTGAGTTTCTCGGCCTGATAGGCCTGGCAGACCCTGTGCGCCCCGGAGTTGCGGATGCAATTAAAGAATGCTACAGCGCGGGCATAAGGGTTGTAATGATCACCGGAGACTATCCCGTCACCGCCCAGAACATTGCGAAACAGATCGGGCTGAAACAAACAGACGGGACCATTACCGGCGCGGAACTTGACAGAATGGATGGACCAGCACTTCAGGAACGGATCAAAACAGCCAATATCTTCGCGCGTGTCGTGCCTGAGCAAAAGCTGCACATAGTGAACGCGCTTAAGGCAAACGGCGAAGTCGTTGCAATGACAGGCGACGGCGTCAATGACGCGGCAGCGCTTAAAGCGGCACACATCGGAATTGCCATGGGAGGGCGCGGCACGGACGTAGCGCGTGAGGCATCTTCTATTGTTTTGCTTGACGATGATTTCTCTTCCATCGTGCAGGCTGTGAGAATGGGACGGAGGATCTTCGACAACCTGAAAAAGGCCATGACCTATATCCTGGCAATCCATGTTCCAATCGCAGGCATGTCGCTGCTTCCGGTGCTTTTCAACTGGCCCCTTGTGCTTTTACCTTTTCATATAGTGTTCATTGAATTGATCATTGACCCAGCCTGCTCAATTGTCTTTGAAGCTGAACGTGAAGAATCCGGCATAATGGACAGACCTCCGCGCAACCTTCATGAGCCTTTGTTTAACAGGAGGAACATAGCCATCAGCCTGTTGCAGGGGCTGAGCGTACTGATCATTGTTTTGGCCGTCTTCCTTACAGCGATGCAAAGGGGACAGGGTGAAACAGACGCCAGGGCCTTGAGTTTTACCACGCTTATTATCGCGAATATCGGTTTGATCCTGACGAACCGCTCGCGGTCACGCACTATTTGGAGCACCTTGCGTACCCCGAATACAGCCCTTTGGTGGGTACTGTCAGGGGCGCTTTTCTTTCTTGGAATGGTCCTTTATATTCCCTTTTTAAGAGAGATGTTTCACTTCAGCACACTGCACTATACCGATCTCATCGTCAGTGCAGCAGCCGGGGCCGTCAGCATATTCTGGTTTGAAGGTTTCAAGATAATTAACAGGCAGCGAAAAAAGTTTTTGTATTAAGAAGCAGACGGGGCTTCAAGGTTCCCAAGCGTCTCCGTTATAAGGCCTGAAAGGGCGGGGAATATGTGCATGCACCCTGTGATCGATTTTACATTGCCTTTGTTGATCATCGCATTGACTACTTCCTGGATGAGCATCGCCGCGTGAGGCCCGATGATATGAAAGCCAAGGAGCCTTCCGGTGTTCTTTTCAACTATTGCCTTTGCAAGACCTTCCTGCTCCATCATGGCCTCCCCCATTACCGTGTCTGAATATTTCGCCCTGCCCACAAGGATCTCGTGGGCCTGCCGCGCACTCTCCTCTGTCAGGCCGACTGAGGCAATTTGAGGACAAGTGAACACAGCGTGGGGAACGGACTGAAAATCCATCCTTAGTTTTTTTCTCTTTGTGGCATTGTGCCATGCTATCTCTGCTTCCTTATCTCCTGCGTGGGTGAACATCGCCCTTCCAATGGCATCGCCCAGCGCCCATATGTGTTTCTTATTGGTCTGGAGATAATCGTCAACCTTTATGAAATTGGCTCTGTCCGCCTCAAGTCCCGCGTTTTCGATCTTCAAAAGGTCCGCGTTAGACTGTCTTCCGGTAGCGACCATAAGTGCTTCCGCTGAGATCTCCTTTGACTCACCCGTTCCGACATCCTTCACCCGCAAAGCGTAACCGCCGTCAGCCTGCCTCACTTCCTCCGTCTCCGCCGCGAGGATTTCAACACGCTTGCCCAATTCATTCTTTAAGAGCTCCGATATTTCCGGCTCCTCAAAAGGCAGGAGCCTTGCGTTTCTCATGACCACCGTGACCTTTGTGCCGATTGCCGAAAAGAAATGCGCGTATTCAACCCCTATGTATCCGCCTCCGATGATGATCATGCTTTCAGGCTTCTCTTTAAGTCCAAGCACGCTCTCGTTGGTCAGATACGGGACATTGTCCAATCCCTTCAGCGGCGGGACCACAGGGCGGGCGCCTGAGGCGATGAAGATCTTCTTCCCTCTTATTTTTTCATCACCGGCCTCAAGTGTATGGTCATCAATAAAGCTGCACTGCCTGTTATAGAAATCGATGTTGGCGGTATCTTCGAGTGCGGCTTTTATCCCGTCTATGCCTGTGGTAACGACGCCCCTCATCCGCTCCATGACCGCACTGAAATTGACATTGGTTATTTCCGCCTGAATGCCGAGCCTTGCGGCCTCCCTGACCTCAAGGACCCTGTCGGCAGTGTGTATCAGCGTCTTTGACGGGACACATCCTGTATTCACGCAGGTCCCTCCCGGATTTCCCTTGTCTATGAGGGCCACTTTCAAATCATCCGATGCCGCGTTAAATGCAATTGCCAGCCCCGCATCTCCCGCTCCAACCACGACAACATCATATCTTTTCATGATTCACCAACCTCGCACGATTTTCATTAAATGACAATAGAATTATATCACCATTTCTGATGTTGGAAAGGTATTGACGTTACAGTTTCAACCTTCATTAGCCGAAAAATTGTATAACTGTTCAAGGTTATAATATGATATTAAATAAGTCCGGAAAGCTAAATAATCAGTATGCCCAGCAAGGATAATCACAAGCAGTCTCCTGTCTTAAGAAATCTCAAGAATGCCGGGGTGCGGCTTAGCACTTTAAGGAAATATAACGGCGATCCCAGAAGGCCCACCACCATGCACGTTGGAATTACTGACAGATGCAACATGTCCTGTCCCTACTGCTTGTATAAGAACGACAATAAAAACTTCAAGGTACTCAACGCGGTCAAGGCGCTGTCCCTTATAAGCGAGATCGACAGTTCCGTCATACTGTTAAGCGGCGGCGAGCCTCTGATATTCGGCGACATCCTTGATACAACAAGAACGATCGTCCGGTCATGCAGGGAGGCAGGGAAGATCACCGGGGTGCTGACAAACGGGATTACACTAAAAAGCGTCTTAGAAAAGGACTTCCCGGAATTTATACCGGGAAGCCGGTTCTTTTTCCAGATCTCAGTTGACGGGCTGAGGGAAGAGCATAATAAATTAAGAGGACACTTCGATCTGATAATGAAGAACATCGGACATGCGAAGAGCGCCGGACACCTGATCTATACAAATACCGTAGTGAGTAAAAGGAATATAAATTCTCTTCATGAAATGGTGAAGTTCATTTCCGGTTTCAGCGACCGTGTCTATTTAAACCCGATGGTCAACAATGATGATACATTGACGTTAGATGAGACGGATCTGAAACGCCTTGGAGATTATATTATCAACCGCCAGGACTTAAAAGTCGCTAACAGCATCAACTTTGGAAAGTTCCTGAAGGGGGAACAAAACCTCAAATGCATGTTTCACAGCCTGGTAAGCGTTACGCCTTCGGGTAAACTCAAGTTCCCGTGTTACTGCTACGCGGAAGGTTCTGAATATCTCAATTCATTTCAGGAGTACCTTAACAAGGTGTATCAGCATAGAAAGCGCTTTGAAGAACGGTTGTCGCCGCAGTGCAGGACCTGCTATAATCACTGCCTGCATGAATCCTATGTCTATGCGCAATTGTCCATGAACGAAATTATTGAACAGATGAAGCGGCCCAAAAATTTATATAAAAAATATATCCGCCCTCTTTTTAAATTTGCCTGTAGAGACGCCATTAATGGCGTCTCTACATAATTGGATGGAGGGGCCCCGTGCAGACCCGTAACTGCCTTCTCCTGGTTTGTGAAATGGTAATGTGGGCTAACGTGCCGTATCCAGCGAATCTAAAAAATCCTTTTTGATACTCTCCGCGTCAATATCCGTGATAACGGTCATCGTTCCTTTCGTATCTGAATGATCGAACTTCCCGTTTTCTAATATGGCAGGACGCTTCGCCGTTATCTGTGCGCACCACTCAGGCGATTTCAGCGCCGCTATTGCGGCCACATCATAAACCGGTTTCGGGAAACCGAAGCGCCTCATCATAAACAGCTTCCACAGGTAGTTTCCGATCTCGCCCTTTCCTTTTATCCGCTGTTTATCGCTCTTGTATATCTTGAGTTTGCATGCCGGCCCGCATACAGGCACAAGTGTAAGGTCGATATCCGAGTCGAATATGACCTGCGCGGACAATATGTCATTTTCATCATTAAAACAGAAACCGCCTTCCGGCCATTTTCTCCCGGCAAGCCACAGCGCCTTTATCTTTTCTTTTATTTTAGGCTCGATCAAATATGCTGACGCTAAATTTGTTATCGCCCCGATGCAGACAATATAAAGAGGCGCGCCGGAATTTTTCAGCGCTTCTTCAATGATAAACCTTGCCGCGGGTGAATCCGCAGGCGCTGCCGCGTTTGCGAGCGCCTTCTCAGCTCCCCGTAACACGGGATATCGCCCCTCCATGCCAAGGAGCTTCAGTACAAAAAGGACCTCATCGTAACTTTTCTCCATGCTCCCCTTTTTACCGAAGTGAGCGGCGGTAAGGCCGCGTATCTCAAAACTCTCTGAGAGAGCGGCATACGTAATTGCGTACTGGTCGTCGATCTCGTTTTTAGCGTCCGTGTCGATGATTATTTTCTTGAGCATGGCAATTTGTAATTTTTCTTCGAATGTTTTTTTTATGACTATAATCTATAATAAAGACACCTGCAAAAAAATCAAAGAAGGAACGTGTATCAATTAATGTCGCAGTCTGCTGTTAAAGCTGGTTCGAAAAACAAGAAACGGAAACTGCTTACCGTTTTATTAACGGGTTTCCTGTTATTCGCAGTTGCCGGAATTTTTACCGGGGCCTTTGACAACGTTTTCAATTTTTGCAAGGCGTTCATTTATTGTAACACCTCTGAGCTTCCTGTAAAGAAATAATAACGGTCTCTCCTCACTGCACGATAATTGAACACGTTGTATAGTTTTTGAACTGTTTAGCACGCCGCATGTTGAAATTTCTTTCAAATTTATTGAGCATTGAAAAAGTTTTTGGTGGTACCGGTTTTGCTTATTAAAAACTTTTAACGTCTCATGAATTCAAAAAAGATATCCATAATAATTATTACCCTTAATGAAGAAGAACTGATCGGGAGTCTTCTGCTCTCGCTGAGGGACATTGAAGATACAGAACTTATTGTCTCTGACGGGGGAAGCATTGACAGGACAGCCAGGGTTGCAAAAAAGTATACGGACAAGGTCATCAGGGGAGAGAGGGGAAGAGGATTGCAGCTTAACAACGGCGCGGCATTGGCCACAGGGGACATTTTATGGTTTCTCCATGTAGATTCAACGCCGCCGCATAATTTTAAGCATCATATCTGGAATACCCTGGATAAGCCTGGTATTGCAGGCGGGGCCTTTACACTTGAGATCGACTCCGGGCTGTCCTCATTGAAAGTCATATCAAAGGTCGCCGGACTCAGGTCAATGGTGTCGCGGATCCCCTATGGCGATCAGGGCATATTCGTTAAAAGAAAAACGTTTGAAAAGATTAACGGGTTTAAAAACATACCGCTCATGGAAGATATCGACTTCGGCAGGAGGTTGAAAAGAGAAGGCCGGATAGCGATATTGGACCAGAGAATAAAAACCTGCGCCCGTGCATGGGAGAGAGACGGCGTTCTGAGGACCACCCTTAGAAACTGGATTTACGTAACACTCTTTTTCATGGGATATTCCCCACATAAACTCTATGAACGGTATTACCGTAAAAACATCCGTCTTACCATGCAGAGGGACGTAATAAAACAGAGGAAGCACCGGTAAGCGTTAATTTAATTTCCAGGACAAGACACGTATAAAGCCTCGCATTAAATTGCGGGGCTTTTGTTTTTTTACCATTCTTTATGGGTAGTTATTCTGGTTGACACATGCCGCTTTTGTCTTATAATGTATAAGTACGCACTTTCTCTCAGAGAAAATATTTTTGGCAAATTCAGCTTATGAAGTCTTTTTTTTACTATAGAGCCGGACAACTTTTCTGCGCCACATGAAAATAACTTGTGATGCCTGAAAAAAACAAGTCAAAAAAAGCTTCACCAAAAACGGCAGGGAGAAAACAACTCCGTCAGTTCATGACTTCCCGTCTGTTGGACATAAAAAAATGCTGCTCAATGCGCGAATGATATTGCAGGGGGACAGGCAGACCGGGATGATCCTCCTTGCAATAGAGGACATATCGGGGGAGTAATGATCCCCTCCGGTTGAGGGTGTGAATTAATCCCTCTTTCGGCGGGGAGACACATATTATCCCTTGACGGGGGAGGGTCAGGGTGGGGGTGACTAAAGGTGAGATACAGCTTATGAAAAAGAAGCAGAACGAATCCGGGGCCCTGCGTAAAAAGGCAGAGAAGAAACTGCTGGGGCAGGAAGGAAAAGTAAAGGAGCTTTCCGCCCTTGATCTCAAGCGTCTTGTGCATGAATTGGGGACGCACCAGATCGAGCTTGAGATGCAGAACGAAGAGCTGCGCAGGTCGCAGGCCGAGCTGGAAACGTCCCGCAGCAGGTATGCCGACCTGTTCGACTTTGCCCCCATAGGCTACTTTGTCTTTGATAAAGACGGAGTGATACTGGAATCAAATCTTGCCGGCGCTAATCTCCTCGGCACAGACAAACGATCATTGACCGGCAAGGCATTCTCTTTCTTTATGGTTTCCGATGACAGGAAGATCTTTACAGCGCATATAGCGGAGGTATTGAGCAAACAGGTCTTGCAGGCATGTGAGATAAGAGTGGGGAAAAAGGACAGGTCCGTATTCCATGCGCGGATACAGAGCATCGCGGTGGAGGACGAAAAAGGCGGGCTGACCCTTTGCCGCTCGGCAATAAGTGATATCACAGAGCGGAAACAACTGGAAGAGACCCTGAGGGTGTCTGAAGAAAAATACAGAAGTATTTTTGAGGGCGCGAATGACGGAATTATTTCCACTAACCTGAGGACAGGGAAGTTCCTGTTTGTCAATAAACGGATGTGCGAACTAATGGGTTATTCGGAAGAGGAGATATTAAAACTCGAAGTAAAAGATCTGCATCCCCCGGAAAGCCTGCCTCTTGTTCTTATGCAGTTCAACAGGATGGCTGCCGGAGAAGCGACTGAAGCGGTTGAAATACCGGTGCTGAAAAAAGACAAAAGTATAATATACTGCGATATCGGCTCCTCTTTTTTAGGTGGAAACGATAAAACGGTTTTGCTCGGCTTTTTCAGGGATGTCACCACGCGCAGGATGGCTTTGGAAGCCATGCGGAAAAGCAACCAGAGACTTGAGATACTTTCCGACGCGGCCCGTCTCCTGCTGACAAGCAATACGCCTGAGAAGATCGTGGAAACAATATGCCGGAAGGTCATGGACTTTCTCGACTGCCACGTCTTCTTCAATTATCTGCTTGATGAGGAAAAGATGAAGCTCAGGCTGAATGCCTATGCGGGTGTGTCCGAAAAGGCCGCAAAGGAAATAGAGTGGCTATGCTTTGGCGAAACGGTTTGCGATTACGTGGCGAGGGACGGACGCCGGATCGTCGCTGAAAATATCCAGGAAACGCTGGACCACCGGACGGACCTTGCGCGTTCAATCGGGATGAAGGCGTTTGCCTGTCATCCTTTACTTGCCAGAGGGCGGGTCATCGGGACGCTTTCATTCGGCACCAAGTCCAGGGCCTCTTTTACAGAGGATGACCTGGCCCTGATGAAGACCGTGACCAACCATGTGGCTGCGGCAATGGAACGCAAGAAGGCAGAGGAAGAAATAAGAAAGCACCGCGAGGAGCTTATGATGCTCGTGGAAGAACGCACAAAAGAGCTGCAAAAGATAAATGAAGAGCTTGAACGGGAAATTACAGAACGTATGGAGATAGAGGCTGAGATTGTTAAGCTCAACAGAGACCTTGACAGGCGCGTAAAAGAGCGCACCGCCGAACTCGAGGCCGTAAACAGGGAGCTTGAGGCGTATTCCTATACGGTCTCTCACGACCTGCGCGCGCCGCTAAGGAGCATCGAGGGTTTCACAAAAGCGATAATGGAGGATTATGCTGACAAGTTTGATGAAACCGGCAGGGACTATCTACTCAGGGTGACTTCAGCAAGCCACATGATGTCGCAGTTCATCGACGCGCTGCTGGCCATGTCCAGGCTGACGAGCGTAGAGATAAAGGAAAATACCGTTGACCTCAGCGCCATAGCCCAGGTGGCCTCATACGAGCTCAAAAAGAAACAGCCCGAACGCCGGGTGGATTTTATCATAGCCGAAAAGTTGAAGGTAAAAGGCGACATCAACATGCTGAGGGTTGTGATCGAGAACCTGTTTGACAATGCATGGAAGTTCACATCCCGTCATCCTTCCGCAAAGATCGAGTTCGGCATGATGAATGAGGAAAGAAGCCAAGGACCTGTTTATTTTGTGCGCGACAACGGCGCGGGTTTCAATATGGAATTCGCCGACAAACTCTTCAGCCCGTTCAGGCGGTTTCACAAAGAATCCGAATTCCCCGGCATCGGCATCGGACTGGCAACGGCATACAAGATCATCAAGCGGCACGGGGGTAAAATCTGGGCGGAGAGCGAAGTGGAAAAGGGAGCGACTTTTTACTTTACGCTTGGGTAAAATAATAGGTCTTATAGGACTGATACGACATTTTATTTTCTTAAAGGAGGTGTAGTCATGAAAGCATCTGGAGAGAAAAGAAATTCAGGTATAGCCTTGATCGGAGATTTGCCCTGGGGCAGTCACTTCTGTCAGTTCTACTCGACAAAAAAGGACCTGTTGGACGTGCTTGTTCCTTATTTCAGGGCCGGGCTGGAGAACAATGAATTATGCGTTTGGGTGACCTCGGACTTTCTTACCACGGAAGACGCTTTAAAAGCCATGAAGAAAGGCGTGCAAGGCTTTTCAGAATACCTGGCAAATGGGCAGATGGAGATTTTCCCTTATACGGACTGGTATCTCAAGGGCGGTAGCTTTGACCTCAAGAGGACGCTCAACATGTGGATGGAAAAGCACAATGAGGCCCTGTCCAGAGGGTTTGCGGGAATGAGAGTGAGCGGCAACCCTTACTGGATCGACAACAAAAAAGACTGGGACGATTTCGCCTGTTACGAGGCGGAGATAAACAACGTGATCGGCGGAACAAAACTGCTGGTGCTCTGCACCTACTCGCTCAAGAAGTGCGGCGTGGTTGAGATCATGGACGTCGTCAAGAACCACGAGTTCGCGCTTGCCATGAACCAGGGCGAGTGGCAGATCGTCAGCAATCCGGCCTGCGCTCACAGGCATTCATAACCCCATAAGTCTTATGAGGCTGATAGGACATATATATGCACACTCTACGCTCTGACAAACGGAAATCAGGCATTTCTTTAATCGGTGATCTGCAGTGGGGCAGCCACTTCTGTCAGTTTTACCAGACAAAGAAAGACCTGCTTGACATATTTGTCCCTTACTTCACGGCAGGGTTGAAGAATAACGAGCTTTGCGTATTTATCACATCGAGGGCGCTCGGCGCTGAGGATGCGAAGAAGGCCCTTAAGAAAACCTTGCCGCATTTTGAGCTATATGCAAAGAACGGGCAGATGCAGTTGGTCCCTTTCAGCCGCTGTCATGAAATAAAGGGGCAGGGGGCAGGGGGCAAGGTCATCGCCTCTCTGCTTGACAGCGCCATCTCCAAAGGCTTTGACGGACTGAGGATCGCGTGCAGTTTCCAGAACAAGAATGGCGGCAAGCCCCTCACATGTTTCGGGATCGATACTATAAACAAATACAACGCTCTCGCGGCCTTTGCATATCCCCGCAACAGGTTTGACGCGATAGGGCTTATGGAGGTCGTAAAGAACCACCGGTTTGCACTGGTGAAAAATTCAGGCAGGTGGGAGGTGCTTGAAAGCTCGGAGGCGCGGACCGTCAAGGACGCACTGAAGAGGAGCGAAGAGAAGCTGCATTCCCTCTTCAGCAACATGTCCGAGGGTTTTGCCTATCATAAGATTGTGCTTGATGCGAAGGGAAAACCCTGCGATTATATTTTCCTTGAGGTCAACAGGTCCTTTGAGCGGCTTACCGGCCTTAAAGGGAAAGACGTCATCGGGAAAAAAGTCACGGAAGCCATGCCGGGCATTGAAAAAGACCCCACAGACTGGATAGGGAAATACGGCAAGGTCGCTCTGACCGGAAGGCCTATGCAGTTCGAGAGCTATTCGGAGTCGCTTAAAAAGTGGTATTCAGTCTCCGCCTTCAGCCCGCACAAGGGCTATTTTGCCGTGACGTTCACAGACATCACCGGGCGCAGGCAGGCCGAGGAGGCGATAACACGTCTCGCTTCTTTTCCGCGTCTTAACCCCAATCCGGTCCTTGAAGTAAATCAGGCCGGAGAGATCACATTCCTCAATGAGGCTGCAATCAGCGCATTAAGAGCAATGGGGCTTGGTGAAAACGACGCCGCATTGTTACTTCCTCAGGATGTTGGCCAGATCTTCGGGGCCCTGCGTGATAAACAGAGAAAGATATTCTATCGTGACATAAAAATAAAAAACACCATATTCGCTGAATCAATCTACGTTGCGCCGGAATTCAACTCCATCCGCATTTATGCAATGAACATAACCGAGCGCAAGAAGGCCGAGGATGAACTGAACCAGCGCACCGCTGAGCTTGAAGCCGCAAACAGGGAGCTTGAGGCCTTCAGCTATTCAGTCTCGCACGATCTGCGCGCACCGCTCAGAAGCATCTCCGGTTTCAGCCAGGCGCTGTCTGAAGATTACGCAGGCAGGCTGGACGCGGAGGGCAAAGATTCACTTGAGCGAATACGCGGCGCCGCGCAGAGAATGGGACAGCTCATTGACGATTTATTAAATCTTTCCCGCGTGACACGGGCCGGGATAAACCGGGAGAAAGTGGACCTCAGCAATCTTGCACTGAACATTGCTGACACGCTCAGGAAAACGCAGCCTTCGCGAAACGCGGAGTTTATTATTGCCGAAGGTCTTTTTGCATACGGGGACGGGCGCTTGTTTAATGTGATGCTGGAGAACCTGCTCAACAATGCGTGGAAGTTTGCCGGAAAACGCACTCATACTGTAATAGAATTCGGAGTTACTAAGCATGAAGGCAAACGGGCGTATTTTGTAAAGGACAACGGGGTCGGTTTCGACAAAAACTTTGCCGACAAACTCTTCAGTCCCTTTCAGCGGCTTCACAGCCCGGTCGAATTCCCCGGCACCGGCATCGGCCTCGCCACAGTAAAGCGCATAATTGAGCGTCACGGCGGGCGGGTGTGGATCGAAGGTGAGATTGATAAGGGAACTACGGTGTATTTTTCGTTATAATAAAAATTGTCTTATAAGACCTATAGGACTCATAATTAGGAGGACTGAATGCAAACCAGAAACATACTTCTTGTGGAAGATAACCCTGACGATGTTAAGCTGACACTGCGCGCTCTCAAAAAAAACAGGATCCTGAACGAGGTCGTTGTTGCGCAGGACGGGGTCGAGGCGCTGGACTACCTCTTCGGCACCGGGAATTTCGCCGGGCGCGACATGAGCGTAATGCCGCAGGTGATACTGCTTGATCTGAAGATGCCCAGGATTGACGGGCTGGAGGTCCTTCAACGCATCAGGGCCGATGAAAGGACCAGGCTCCTGCCGGTTGTTATCCTTACTACTTCAAGCGAGGACAAGGACAAAATAGAAAGTTATAAGTTCGGCGCTAACAGCTACATCCGTAAACCGGTGGACTTCAACCAGTTCGTAGATGCCGTGCAGCAGCTGGGACTTTACTGGCTGGTATTGAACGAAGCGCCGTAAATTGTTTTACGTCACAGACCTAAAACACCCTTAAGCTGTCATTCCGGCAGTCCTTAAGCCGGAATCCAGTTCCTGAAAAAGACTCTGGATTCCCGCTCAAAAACCTGCGGGAATGACATGCAGTGAACATGGAGATACTGAAATGTCCAAGCCGTTACATTTATTGATTGTCGAGGACTCGGAGGACGACGCACTTCTTCTTCTGCGCGAGTTGAAGAAAGGCGGATACGGGCCTTTATTTGAGCGCGTCGAAACACCCGAAGCCATGAAGGCGGCCCTTGAAAAAGGCCGGTGGGACATAATCATTTCAGATTACGTATTGCCCAGGTTCAGCGGACTTGCGGCGCTGGACATTCTCAAGCAGAGCGGGCAGGACCTTCCGTTCATCATCGTATCAGGCAACATCGGAGAGGACATCGCGGTTGGGGCGATGAAATCCGGGGCGCACGATTACATCATAAAAGGCAATCTGGCAAGGCTCGTCCCGGCAGTGGAACGGGAACTGCGCGATGCCGGGGTGCGCCGCGCGCGCAAGCGCGCGGACAGTCTGATTAAAACTACTAACGAACTCCTCAAACTCTTCCCCGGTAAATATTCGCGCAGGGAATACCTCGAATCAGTGGTAAAGATCATCAGCGAATGGAGCGGATGCCGCTGCGTGGGCGTCAGGGTCCTGAATGAACGCGGAGAGATCCCTTATGAATCCTATTGCGGTTTTGATTATGAGTTCTGGAATTTGGAGAGCTGCCTTTCCATCAGCAGGGACCAGTGTATCTGCATCAGGGTAGTGAACGGGAAACCGGACCCGCAGGACATGCACGCTATTACAGAGGCCGGATCATTCCGCTGTGATAACACGACCAGGTTTATTGAGGGACTGACAGAGGATGAAAAGAAAAGGTTCCGGGGCGTATGCATTCAGAACGGTTTTACATCTCTCGCTGTTGTCCCGGTCCGTTTTCTTGACAGGACGTTTGCTGCAATTCAGCTTGCTGACGAAAGGGAGTTTATGGTCCCTCTTGAAACCATAGAGGCCCTTGAGACGATAACACCGCTTATCGGCGAGGCGATCCACAGGTTCAACGTGGAAGATGAACTCATGAAAAACTTCGAATCCCTTCAGAGCGCCAACGAGCTCCTTGAAAACGTCTTCTCCAACGTCTACGTCCTGATCGCATACATGGACAAGGACTTCAATTTCATCAGGGTGAACAAAAAATACGCCGAATCGGACGGACGGGAGCCGGAATTTTTTACCGGTAAAAACCATTTTGACCTCTATCCGCATAAGGAGAATGAGGAAATTTTCCGGAGAGTGGCGGAGACCGGAGAACCTTTTTTCATAAGGTCAAAACCTTTTCTACACCCTGAGCGCGGGATGACCTTCTGGGACTGGAGCCTTAAACCTGTCAAAGATGCTGACGGCAAGACCGCCGGACTGGTGCTCAGCCTGGTTGACGTAACGGAAAATATAACGCTCTATGCGGAGCTGATGCGCGCAGACCACCTCGCCTCAATCGGCAAATTGGCCGCGGGCGTCGCGCATGAAATAAACAACCCGATAAACGGCATCATTAATTACACCCAGCTTCTGATAAATAAATTTGACAGGGAGAGTAAAGAGTACGACATTTCCTCCAGGATCATAAAGGAGAGCGACCGCATCGCCGGTATTGTAAGAAACCTCCTCTCCTTTGCCCGCGACAACAAGGGAGAAAAAAGACCCGCGCATCTAAGAGAGATACTTTCTGACTCGCTTGCGCTTGCCGGGACGCAAATGAGAAAAGACGGGATAGGACTCACAGTAAATATCCCGACCGACCTGCCGCAGGTTGTTGTCCAGCCCCAGCATATAGAACAGGTGTTCCTGAATATAATCCATAATGCCCGCTACGCCCTGAACAAGAAATACCCGGAGGCTTATGCCGAAGGCAAAACTTTTGAGATCACCGCCGAAACTCTGACCATTAATAATAAGCCCTTTGTACGCATTATATTTTACGACCAGGGCACGGGAATCCCCCCCGGCGTACTGAATAAAATAATGAATCCCTTTTTTACGACCAAGCCTGACGGCGAAGGCACAGGCCTCGGGCTGAGCATCAGCCACGGCATCATCAGCAATCATGGAGGAAAGCTCACGGTCGACAGCGTTGAAGGCAAGTTTACAAAGGTCATAATAGACCTCCCCCTCTGAACACAACTCTCAACTCTATATAAAGCAGTTAACCACGGAGACACAGAGGCACTGAGTTGGAAAATAAGAGAAAATACTAAGGCGCATCCTTCACCTCGGTTGTTACGCAAAACTCTCCGGCATCCTGTTGTTTTCTCTGTGTCTCTGTGTCTCCGTGGTAAATGAACTGCCGTTTTTTTTAACTCTATTTGTAGCTTTTCCGGAGAAAGTGATAAAATCGGGTTGAAATAATACGGATCGGGTTTTAAATGAAATTACCGGAAACAAAAAACCAGTTGCACATCAGGATCAAACCTGGCGAATATCTCGCTTCCAGGCAGAGCGTAATTATCTCGACAGTGTTGGGCTCATGTGTAGCCGCGTGTTTATATGACCCGGTGCAAAAGGTCATAGGGATGAACCATTTCCTCCTGAGCAACAGGCGTTACGCCAGGAATATGCCGTATTATGTTACAGAAGCGGGCAGATACGGAATTCACGCCATGGAAATCCTTATCAATGAAATGCTGAAGCTCGGTGCGAGACGCGAAAATCTTCGTGCCAAGGCCTTCGGCGGGGCGTCATTATTTCAACCTTCAGGTGAGGCAGGAAATTTCTTTTGCGTAGGAGAAGTAAACTCTAAGTTTATCCGGGAATTCCTGGAGACAGAGGGGGTCCCGCTGGTGACCTCGGACCTCGGCGGGGACAGGGGCAGGGCCATTCATTTTCACTATGATGATTTTTCCGTTTACGTAAGAAAAATACAGAAGACCGTCAACAAAAAACTGGGCCTGAAGGAAAAACAGTTCTGGCAAAGGAGCATGGAGATACAGGAGCAGAAAGCAGTTGAATCCGATATCTGGCTTTCTGACATGTAAATAGGTTTGTCCATAAACTCAAAATTGAACTGTCATTCCCGCAGTCTTTTGAGCGGGAATCCAGTTTTTCAATAAGTTCTGGATGCCCGATTACTGACTTCGGGCATGACAAAAATAATAAAACAGACACTAAATGAAACCATTATGAAAATCAGGGACACTTTAAAATTCTCAGCCGGCAGCAACATAACAATATTCGGCTTCATCCTTATAATTCTTGTATGGATATTTGAGGCCGCTGTGCACTCCTTCATACTTAAGGAAGGCGCCTTTTTGGAACAACTGCTATTCCCTGATATGCATGAGATGTGGATGCGTCTGTTGATCTCTTCCCTTTTAGCAGGTTTTATTGTCTACGTACAAATGGCCTTTAACAGGCAGCTAAAGATAAAGAAAGATATGCTGGCAGAGATTAAAAAGACAAACGATGAAAGGGCAAAGACGGAATCAGTTATCGCAAGCGTGGGCGACGGCTTATGCCTGATGGATTCGAATTGCAGGATCACATATCAGAACAAGATCCATGAAGATATCTTCGGGAAGCAGATCGGCAATTACTGTTACAAGCTGTATAAGGGTGAGCCGACCTGCAAAGAGTGTCCCGTTTACAATACCTTCAATGACGGCGATATTAACACAACGGTAAAAACGGCGACCATTGATGCGGAACAGATGTACTTTGAGATCACGTCTTCGCCGATGAAAAATGCGGCCGGGGAAATAACAGCGGCCATTGAGATTGTCAGGAATGTAACAGAACGAAAATGGGCGGAAGAAGCGATTGTCGCGAGCGAGATGCGGTTCCGGGCGACCTTTGCCGAAGCGGCCATCGGGATGGCGCTTGTTAACATGGACGGCTGTCCCTTAGTTAGCAATTCCGCCCTGCAAAACATGTTAGGGTACAGTTGGAAGGAGCTTTGCAATATGGTCTTAAAGGGGCTTACCCATCCGGACGACGCAGATGCCGACAGGCGACTTTACGAGGAATTGATGGCCGGCAAGCGCAACTCCTACCAGATAGAGAAGCGTTACATCCGCAAGGACGGACAACTGCTCTGGGGGCACCTGACCATCTCCCTGGTCCGTGGTCCGGAGGGCAATCCCCAGTTTGCCGTAGCTATGATTGAAGATATATCCGACCGCAAAAAAATGGAGGGCCTGCTTATAGAGATTGAAGAAAAGGAACGCCAGCGTATAGGCCAGGATTTACACGACGGGCTGGGGCAGCTTCTTACAGGCATTGCCTTTAAACTCAGGGGGCTTGGGCGCAAGCTTGAGAGAAACTCTTCTGCGGGGGTTGTGGATGCCGCGGAGATATCCGTTCTCGTAGACGACGCCAAGGTGCTGGTGGGCCAGATCGCAAAAGGGCTTTCCCCGGTTGAAACGGAGCATGACGGCTTCATAAGCGCGCTTGAGCAGTTGGCTGTTAATACCTACAGGATGTTCGGGATAGATTGCGTCTTCTTGTGCGACAGCCCGGTCTCCGTACAGAATAAAACAGCAGTCACTCAATTATACCGTATTGCCCAGGAGGCTGTGACCAATGCGGCCAAACACGGTAAGCCGGAACACATCTCCATTTCCCTTTCGGAAGAAAACGGCAAGGTCTCAATGACGATAAAAAATGACGGCGCGGGGATCCCTGATATGTCGGGAAAACAAGACGGCATGGGATTAAAGATAATGAAATACCGCGCTAACCTCATTAACGCCTCGCTTGAAATTAAGCGGGATGTCACCGGCGGCACAATCGTGAAGTGCCTCCTGTCCGAATAGTAAATATTGGGCCGCAGATTGACGCGGATTACACAGATAAAGAAATCCGCGTCAATCTGTGCAAATCAGCGGCTAAGAAAACATCCTGAAATTTATTTATCTTTACGCAATTTGGTTATTGAATACCTGACGAGTTCGGAAAGATATGCGGCGCCGACCCTGAGGACTTCTTCGTCAAAATCAAACCTCGGGCTGTGGGAGGGGACATGCTCATTCCCTTTTATCGCGCCTCCGAACCTGACAAAACAGCCTGGCACTTTTTGCAGGTAATACGCAAAGTCTTCGCCCCCGAGAGTTGGAAAAGGGATGGCGATCATGTTCTTCTTCCCGACAACTTCCTCAGCCACATGCCATGCAAACTCATACGCCCTCTCTTCGTTTATCACCGGAGGATACCCCGGCTTGAGCACGACCTGTACCTCCGCATCATGAAGAAATGAAAAAGAGGACGCCATTTTCCTGACCTTATCGATCACCAGCGTCCTTATCGACTCATCCGTTGTCCTTATCGTGCCTTTCAGGACCGCCTTTTCCGCGATCGCGTTATGAACGGTCCCCGCCTTGACATATCCGACCGTTATCACCGCGGGATGAAGGGGATCAATTTCCCTTGAGATGATCGTCTGTAAATTCATCACAAGCTGGCTTGCGATTATAACGGCGTCAACGGCCTCATGGGGCCTTGCGGCATGTCCGCCCTTGCCGGTGATCTTTATTTCAAAGCCGTCGGTAAATGATGTATGCAGTCCTGTTTTTATTCCAATTTCGCCGACGTGATGGTGTGTCTCGATATGTCCTCCGAAGATCATATCGACTCCATCAAGGACGCCTTCTTCTATCATAGGCTTGGCCCCGCCTTCGTTTTCCTCGGCAGGCTGAAAAATAAAAATGACATTTCCGTCAGGAGGATCTTTCTTTAACACAGCAGCCGCGCCTAATAAAATGGCAACATGGCCGTCATGCCCGCAGGCATGCATAAGCCCGGGGACTTGTGAAGAAAATGGAAGGCCTGTTTCCTCAAACACAGGCAGGGCATCCATGTCAGCCCTCAGCGCGACAGTCGGCGCGTTTTCATTAATTGTTAATTTCGCGACTATGCCCGTCTGCGCAACGCCTGTTTTACAGGGGATTCCGAGTTTCTTCAGGCAGCCGGCAATAAGCTCAGCGGTCTTTTCTTCATTAAATCCCACTTCAGGAGAGCGGTGTATCTCCCGCCTTATATTTCTCATCCACTCAAAAAGCCCATCGCTGACTATTTTCTTAATCCTGCTCATTTGAAATACCTCTTTGACTCACGCCATGAAGCTTTACGATTTTATTCTTTGAACTCTCCCCTGAGATTATCTCAACGTCCTTTTTGGCGATCCCGTATTCCTTTGCAAGAAGATTTATAAGCTCCTTGTTTGCCTTGCCTTCAACGGGCGGCGCAGTCAATTTGACCTTCAATGCGTCTCCGTACGGGCCGACTATCCCCGCACGGGACGAGCGCGGCTCCACCTTGATCTTCAGCGTCAGTTCATTTTTTGGATTTGGTTTTGATTTACTCATACACTAACTCCCCTTGCCCCTTTATTCCCCTCTATCAAGAGGGGTTAGGGGTGTGTTCCCTCTTAATTAAATCCGCTACGCTGCAAACACTACATCCATCTTTATCATGTCCCTTTCAGGAGAATAGCTGCCTACTGCGAGAAGCTCGCCTTTGAGCGATCTTATTCTTATGCCCTCAGCTTTTTTATAGTCATCCGAAAGAGACAACACCTTGACCGGATTGCCGTGGGCAACGCCGTTTGCCATTGTTTCGTTTATCGTCAGACCGGGCATCCATGACAGGGCTTTATCCATTGTATAAACGCCCTTGCCGGGTTCATTCATATTTATATCCTTAAGCTCTTCGATTGTCAAACTGTCTTCAACCCTGAACGGGCCGACTGCCGTGCGTTCAAGCCCGGAGAGATGCGCGCCGCTGCCGAGTGTTATGCCTATATCATGGCACAGCGTCCTGACATAAGTGCCTTTTGCACAACGCGTCCTGAATGTAACGTAAGGCAGATTGAGATCCAAAAGTTCGATATCGTAAATGGTTACCGCTCTAAGCTTGCGGTCGATCTCGATCCCTTTGCGGGCCAGTTTATAGAGCGGCTCGCCCTGGTGCTTTAACGCGGAAAACATCGGAGGCTGCTGGAGGATCTTACCCTGAAAAGATTTCAAAGCCTCCTCAATAACCCCCTCTTCGAAATCAATCTTATCTGAACTGGATAAGACCTTGCCGTACGCATCCTGGGTGTCTGTTGTTTCTCCTAATTTCATTACCGCCATGTATTCCTTGTCAAGCGAGGAAAAATAATTGGCAAGCCGTGTCGCCCTGTTGATGCAGATAAGCAGAAGGCCCGTGGCCATCGGGTCGAGGGTCCCGGTGTGGCCGACCCTTTTTTCTTTTAAGATCTTTCGCACTTTCATGACCGCGTCATGCGAGGTAATGTCTTTGGGTTTATTCAGACTGATAATAAGGTCCATGGTATTTTTGATCCAAAAATCTATTTTCAATAATTCAGATGTTGAATTATAACGGCGTTAAGGTTTCCTGTGTTTCAGAAGTTTCTGGTGCTCTGACTGAAGAGATTTTAACAGATTTAAATCCTTTTTCAATTCCGCTTCTTTGATCTTCCTCTGTAATTCCTGCAATAATATCTTCCGCCTGTTTTCTCTTATCCTGGTAACGCAATCGTCTATCGTCTTCTCCGGGTCTTCGAAATGGTCTTCCAGTGATATCTCCGTGAGAAAGTTTTTCTCTGCCTCGTCACACTGTGAATACAGTCCTTTGAAATCCGTTGACCCCTCTTTGATCCTTTTAAACACCGACCTCGCCATAATGTCTTTAAAATCCTCTTCAGAAAGAATGTGCGAGACCTCTTCAGCCTTCTCCGGCAATTGCAGAAGCAGTTTTATCAAGGTCACTTCTTCTACGGGCCTGGGCCCTGAATGAGACACGGAGGAAGCGGTTTGTCCTTCAGACGAAGACTGGCTCCTGACTTTCTTGAATTCCTCCCTGATAAATATCTCGTTTACTCCCAGTTTCTCGGAAAGCATTTTTATGTATTGCCCCCGGAGGATGCTGTCCTGGACTTTAGAGATCGCTGTTAATGCCTCGCGCGCTATCAGGCGTTTATCGCCTTTCTGCCGCATGAAGAAGTCAACTATCGACAACGGGTTGTCGAGCAGCTCCTGAAACGCCTCTTTGCCTTTTTCCCTCAGAAAACTGTCAGGGTCTTCTTTGTCCGGAAAAGAAAGCACCCTGACATTCAGTCCCGCTTCCAAAAGAATATTGGCGGCGTTTTTGACCGCCTTTCTCCCGGCCTCGTCACTGTCAAAGACAAGGAGCACGTCTTCTGTAAACCTCTTTATTAGCTTCCCGTGTTCCAGCGTAAATGCCGTGCCCAGCGGCGCAACCGCGTTTGAAAAGCCGTACATGTGGGTGGTGATGACATCAAGGTAGCCTTCCATAAACAGGACACGTCCCGTTTCCTTTATCGCGTCTTTTGCGCGGTGTATCCCGTAGAGGACCCGCCGTTTGTTAAAAATAATTGTCTCAGGCGAATTCAGATACTTCGGCTCATCGCCATCGATGGACCTGCCGCCGAATGCGATAACATCGCCCTTTAAGTCATAAATGGGAAACATTATCCTGTCCCTGAACGTATCATAAAAACCCTTTGCGCCCTGTGTGACGAGCCCGGCCTTTTTTATTATTTCCGGCTTGTAGCCTTTGCGCGAAAGATACTTAATAAGCGCGTCCCAGGTCTTTGGCGCGTATCCAAGAGAGAAGACTTTTTGGGCGTTTTCTTCGATCCCGCGCTTGTTGAGGTATGCCTTTGCCTTGTCACTTTTTAAAAGGTAGTGCTGAAAAAAAACAGCGGCGTCCTTATGCATGTTGAGAAGGACCTCTTTTTCCCCGCTTTGGACCGTGTCCTTTTGAAAAGTCTTGAGAGGGACCCCCGCCTTTTTGGCCAAAACAGCGACAGCCTCCGGGAAGGAAAGGCTCTCATATTTAACAAGGAAGGAGAAGATGTCGCCGCCGCTGCCGCAGCCGAAGCAATGATATATCTGTTTTGCGGGATTGACGGTAAAAGAGGGGGTCTTCTCTGTGTGAAAAGGGCAAAGCCCCTTCCAGTTCTGCCCGGCCTGCTTCAGGCGCACATATTCGGATATGACGTCAACGATATCAAGCCTGTTTTTTATTTCTTCAAGGGTGCTGTCGGAAGGCATGAATAAATGATACAGGATGCCGGATGCAGGATACAAGCCCTCTTGTTTTAACCTTTTTTCCCCGCCTACAGATATTGAATGTTTCAGCCGATAAATATATGAGGTAAATTAAAAAAACGGACATGAAATGATCGAAGGGAGATACGGTTTGCTTACACTGCTTTTAAAAACTATTGCTCAGAAAGATAATTTATGCATCCAGTGCGACGGCACCTTGAAGGACCTGATCAGCCTGATGAATGTAAACAAGAAAGGCGTGGTTGTCATCCTGAATGAAAACAAGGCTGTCGGTATTTTAACTGAACGCGACGTAGTCGAGATCCTGTACAACGGGGTTGATATGTCCTCAAGGATAGACTGCCACTCAAAACGACCTCTCGTTGTGACCAAAGGGGACAGGACCATCGGTTACGCCCTTAATTTAACTTTAGAGAACAATATCAGAAGGGTGATAGTGGCGGACGATGAAGGTAATTTTCTCGGCATTGTGACCCAGCAGGACCTGTTGAAATATCTTGAAGAGGATTTTTACCGGCTGACGATCAAGGTCAAACACATCCTGAAAAAGACCGGGAGCCTGATAAGCGTCTCTCCCGACACCACCTTAAATATAGTGCTGCAGCAGATGATCCAGCACAAGATCAGCGCCGTCCCCGTAATTAAAGATAATAAGGCGCTTGGAATCGTGACAGAAAAGGACATCCTGAAGCTGACTTGCGAAAATGTTTCGCTTAAAGACCATGTGGGAAAATACATGTCCTCGCCCGTTGAGACCGTCAACCTTGATACGCCTCTTGCTGAAATAGTGGAAGTCATGAATTATGAGGGCATCAGGAGGGTAGTCGTTGTTGATAAGGACGGGGCCGCCGTTAACATCGTGACCATCAGGGACGTAATGGAAAACCTCGAAGGCGATTACAACAGATTTATCGAGGGGAAACTCAAGACGGCGAGAGAAATTTTAAATCTGCTGCCTGAAATGCTTATTGAAGTGGTTGATGTGGGAAGCGAGCATCTCGTGATCTGGGCCAATGACAAGGTCATCGGCAAATTCGGCAAGGAGATCCTGGATAAACCCGTTACTAATTTTATACCGAAGGAAAACTGGGAAAGGATCTCCGCGACTTTAAATAAGCTGCATAAGATCGAGCGTATTAAATTCAAAAAAGAGGACAGGATATTTGAGCTTTCCGGGTTCCTGCTGAAAACATTCGGAGATAACGAGCAGGGAAGATATCAGCTTATTATGAGAGACATCACGGAAGATATTAAACTGTCGACTGTCGATCCTCTTACAAATATTTACAACAGAAGATTTATCAACGGGTTCTTAATGAAAGAGATAGAGCGCTGCAAAAGGACCAACAGTCACTTCTCCATCGTCATATCCGACATAGACGATTTCAAGATCATAAACGACACCTACGGTCATCTGGCGGGAGACCTCGCCCTTAAAGCCGTATCGCAGATCATAGTCGACACCGTGCGTAACCTGGATGTCGTGGGGAGGTACGGAGGGGATGAATTCATGATTATTCTCCCTGAGACATCAAGCGACATAGCCTCTTATGTTATTGACAGGTTGAGGTGCAAGATAGAAAACCTGGAAATATCGCTTCCCAAAGGATTAGCGGCGAAAATAACGTGCAGTTTCGGAATTGCCACTTTCCCGGATGACGGGACCGGATCGGATGACCTGCTGGTAACAGCCGATGAAAGATTATATAAGGCAAAAAGCATGGGGAAAAACAAAATCGCCTGCGTGTAGAAACGGTGACGGGTAACAAACACGCAGACCACTGACTTTTCCGGTTATCTTTGATAAACTCGTTTTTAAAATGTCCCTGAAAACAGTTAAAAGCTACCTCGACCTCTGCAGGGTCAGCAATCTTCCGACTGTCTGGACCAATGTGCTGGCAGGCGTTGTCCTGTCAGGCATACCTTTTTCACTTCATCACTTTATCACTCTGTCACTTTCTCTTTCTTTCTTTTATTCAGGCGGCATGTGCCTGAATGATATCTTCGATGCGAAAACGGACACGGGCAAAAAACCTTTCCGTCCCATTCCCTCTCAAAGAATATCAATAAATAGCGCTGTCCTGTTTACCATTGCACTTTTTACTATCGCAATATTGCTTCTCGTTTTTGTTCCTCACCGGGAGGCAATCTATGCGGGCTTGCTGCTCCTCATATTAATTCTCATCTACGATAAATTTCATAAAGGCCATCCATTAAGTGTCATCCTCATGGCAGCGTGCAGAGCAATGGTCTTCGTAGTTTCTTCAATTGCAGTTGCAGGGACGGTCGGGAAGTTTGTTGCGATCGCGGGGGCGCTCCAGTTTATTTATGTTCTTGTGATCAGCATCGTCGCCCGATATGAAAATAAAGGAGGGATGAGAGGATATTCTTTTCCTGTTGTCCCGGTTATGCTTGCCTGTATTTCATTGCTGGACGGGATTGTGATGGCTGTCCTTATTTCACCTGTATGGCTGACAGCGGGAATTACCGGGACAACCCTAACCCTATTGGGACAAAGATACGTGAGAGGCGATTAATTAGAGTCTGTCCATAAACTCAAACATTGGATCGTCATTCCCGCAGTCTGTTGAGCGGGAATCCAGCTTTTAAATAAGTTCTGGATGCCCGATTAAAGACCCCCGATTACGAAATTCGAGGGCAGGCTTCGGGCATGACAAAAATATAAAACAGCAATTTATGGACAGACTCTAATTCCTCTGGAGCCATAGAGCAAAAGAAAGAACCTTTGCACTCTGGCACTTTTGAACTTTTGCTCTTTCCCGAAATTGATTTTATAAAGTTATAACGTTTATACTTTTATATCGCATGATTTCAATCGTGGTCCCCACATACAATGCCGCACGGTTTATGCCTGACCTCCTTGGTTCTATTTTCAGAAACAAAGTCGACGATATGGAAGTGATCATCGTCGATGACTGCTCAAAGGACGATACTGTAAAGATCGCGAAGAACTATCCCTTGAAGGTTATCGAACTGGGAAAGAACGGAGGGCCTGCGAAGGCGAGAAATATCGGGGTGGCGGAAGCCAAAGGCGATATAATATTCTTTCTTGATTCAGACGTGATCGTGCTGGACGGGGCCATTAAGGAAGTCAAGGATTATTTCGATAAGAACCCCACTGAGAAATGCATTATAGGCGTATGCGCCACCGAGCCTCTGAACAAGGGGTTTGTCCCCAGATACATGGCGATGTTTGAATATATTCATCTTATCGGGACCCCCGGAAACAGGGTGAGCGTATTCGCACCGAGATGCGGCGCGATCAGGAAAGATTTTTTCCAGGAGATCGGCGGATACAATGAATCCTACAAGGGAGCTGATGTGGAAGACTTTGAGCTGGCAAGAAGGATAAACAGGACAGACCCCATTATCTTAAACAGGAACGTCATGGTGAAGCACCAGTTTGCCGGCTTCAGGCAGGCAGTGAGGAATTATTTCAAGCGCGCGGTGATGTGGATGCACCTGTTCTTCAGGGAAAAGAAGCTTGATAACGCGGGGCCGACAGCGCCCGGAAACGGGATAGCGGCGATGTGCGCTTTTTTCAGTTTTATCACTTTGTTCTTCATGCCGTTTATTGACGAAGCAAAGTATGTCGTCCTTGCGCTCTTTCATGTCTTCGTTATCGCAAACTTTAAGTGGTGGAATTTCATGCGCAAAGAGGCGGGATTTCCATTTGCGGTGAAGGCGCTCTTCTTAAATTATTTTCTGGGGATTGATATCATGATAGCAGCGATGTACGCCGTAATAAGTTATCCATTATCTAAAAAGGAGATACTGCCGAGTTGAACCACAGAGACACGGAGGCACAGAGTCAAGGAGTCAAGAATATATATTTTTTGCTTTTTTAGCTTACATTTTTTCTCTGTGTCTCAGTGCCTCAGTGGTTAAAAAAAATTATGAATAAAAATTTAGTCGTCTTGGCTTACGCAAATGCAAGTCCGTTCCCCTATCACGCGTGGACGCCTCTTGCGATCCTTTCCCTCGGTGCTTACCTTGAAAAGCAAGGTATAGAAGTTGAATACTTTGACGAAAGGATCCACAAAATAGAAAGGTTTAAAGAACTCGTTGCAAGAAAACCCCTCCTGCTCGGGCTTTCCACCATGACCTGTTTTCAGATCAAGAATACCCTGCGGCTTTCAAAGCTCGCGCGAAAGATCGCCCCTGAGGTCCCCCTTGTCTGGGGAGGGACGCATCCCTCCATGATGGCGGAGCAGACACTTGAATCCGAACTTGTAGATTTTGTTGTAAAGGGAGAAGGCGAGCAGACCCTGCTTGAATTAGTGCGCGCATTGCAGGGAGGGAATAAGGATTTCAGCGGCATTGACGGCCTCGGCTGGAAGGGCAACGGGAAGAACACTTTGAACAATGACAGAGAGTTTCTCGATATAGAAACCTTACCGTTTCCCTATGACGGCAAAGGCAAGGACATACTGCTGGAATACCTCAGAAGGTCTTCCGATACACTGGAGAATATCGGCTATGAATCGTCAAGGGGATGCCCGCATAAATGCGGGTTCTGCTATAACGTTTATTTTCATAAAAACGTTTGCCGTGTAAAAAGCGTTGATAAGGTCAGGAACGAACTCCTGAAACTGAAGGCCCTCGGCGTCAACAAATTAACTTTCTATGACGATACATTTCTTGCAGGCAAAAAGGACATGATGCTGAACATCCTCGACTTGCTGAGAGAAAACAATTTTAAATGGATAGCCAATGTAAGGATAAATACTTTCAGCCCTGAGCTGTTGAAAAAGTTTGAAGACAGCGGGTGCGTTTATCTGTTCTTTGGAGTTGAGTCTCCGGATGACGACGTTCTGAAATACATCAGAAAAGGGCAGAACAGGAGAATGATCGACGAGGGGATTGCCACAGTGTCAAAGGGAAATATCAAGACCCTCTACTCTCTGATAATCGGTCTTCCCAACCAGACGGATGAGATGCTTAAAAGGACGCTTGATTTTGCGGATGAGATACGCAGGCTGCATCCCGGCGCGGAGGTGCCCATACAGCCGTATGTCCCGCTTCCCGGTACGGCATTATATGAGGAGGCATTGAAGGCGGGTTTCAAACCGCCGACGCACCTTGAGGGATGGAAGAACTTCACCAATGATGAGGTACGGAATCCCTGGATAAAAGATCCGGCGCTTCTGCACGCGATCTACATCAATACTTTTCTCGCGTTCCGTTATGACAGGTTCCTCAGAAACTTCTGGAGCCGTCTGGTGTTCGGACCGTTGCATTCATTGTCCCTCTGGAGATGGAAGAACAGGAACTACAAGTTTTTCTTTGAACTCTATCTCTACCTCACATACAAACGCCTCGGTAGGTTCTTTATCTTTATTGAGAAGATGATAAAGTAGGTAAATCCGCAGATGTCACAGATTACACAGATTTAATTCAAGAATCCTCATTCTTATAATCAGGATCCTAAAACATACAGTCACAATTTCCAAAAGAATCTATTTGCAATTTATATGCTTATTATTGTAATTTTCATTATCTGCGAAATCTGTGGATAAAATTACTTAACTTATGCCCAAAATTGCTGTTCTCCCAGAGATATTAATCAACAAGATCGCCGCTGGCGAAGTAATTGAACGGCCCGCATCGGTTGTCAGGGAATTGATTGATAATTCCATTGACGCCGGCGCGACACAGATAAATATTGAGGTCCTTCACGGAGGGAAAAAACTCATCAAGGTTTCAGACAACGGTTCCGGCATGGAAAAGGATGACGCCTTGCTTTGTTTTGAGAGACACGCGACAAGCAAGATCAAATCGGAGGACGACCTTTTCGATATATCCACTCTTGGTTTCAGGGGCGAGGCATTGCCAGCCATAGCTTCAGTCTCGAAAATAACGCTTCTGACAGCCACTGCAAATTCTGGGTCGGGTTTAAAAATAGAGATCGGCGCCGGCCAGAAAAAAGAAATAACAGACGCGCCTCCTTCGCGGGGCACGACAATCGAGATAAGGGACATTTTCTACAACACCCCGGCGCGGAGGAAATTCCTGAAAAGCACGACCACCGAACTCTCCCATATCATCGAGATAGTCACACAGAAGGCGTTCGCGTATCCTGAGACAGCTTTTTCTCTCACGCATAACAACAGTGAAATTCTGAATGTCCCTGCGGCTGCAAATCTCAGGGAAAGGTTCATTCAACTCTACAATGATGAATTGGCCAATGAATTCCTTGAGACGGGAAAGGACGAAAGAGGGACAAAGGTTTACGGGTTTGTGTCCGCGCCTGATTTCGCGAGGGCCAGGAGAAGCCATCAGTACATATTCGTAAACAAACGCCCGGTGAAAAACCCGACCATCAGCCATGCGGTTTATAATGCCTACACCAACCTGATCGCAAAGGACAGGCATCCCGCGTATTTTCTTTTTCTTGATATTGATCCAAAGAGGGTGGATGTTAACGTGCATCCGGCAAAGCGCGAGGTGAGATTTGAAAGCCCGGATGAGGTCCACAGGATAGTGGGGTCTGCAATTCAGGAGGCCATGAATCCTCATCACGACAAAGAGACGGGCCAGGTCCCTGCTTCTGACACTGCTTTTGAAACCCGGCAGTATACGGGACATCAATTACATGATAATCCCTTTGTCCGTGAATCTGCATTGGGGATGTTCAACTTATCGCAGACGGATTTTTTTACCTCAGGCGTCACACAGGACATCAGGAAGTTCTTTTATCTTGGAGAATGTTTTTTTGCGACTGCTACCAATGACGGGCTGCTGATCATTGATCAACATGCCGCGCATGAAAGGATACTGTTTGAAAAGTTCCTGAAGAAAACATCCGTTGAAACAGAAGCCCTCTTCCTCCCCATGCGGCTGGAGCTGCCCCTCAAAGAGTATCACCTTATTATCAAGCATAAAGATTTCCTCCGGGAACTTGGAATTGACATGGATGATTTTGGAGGGAGCAATGTAATTGTAAGGTCATTGCCGAAGGAGTTGAACAAGGCAGATATGAAGGGGCTTCTCATAGATATAGCTGCCGGCATTATCGAGGAAGAAACAAGCGGGATAAAGAGTGACGTGACGGGACAGAGTCTTTTAAGAAATATAGCGGCCCGGCTTGCGTGCCATAAATCGGTGAGGGGAAGCGAGCCGCTTAACAACGAGGAATTGACAAGGCTGATGTCCGACCTTGATAAGGCAGATGACCCTGACAGATGCCCGCACGGCAGGCCGACAAGAATTCACCTTTCTCTTGATGATCTGAAGAAAATGTTCAAAAGAAAATAAAACAATTAGTCCCTCTGAAAGCAATCAGGGAATGCTGCCTCAGAATTTCTATACGACACCTTTAAGAAGAGCCAAGGGCATGGCGCAGCGTAGGGTTTAAAAATGACAGAAATTGCACTTAAACAAAATTTAAATATTCTGTCGATTATAGAAATTCTGAGGCAGTGTTCCCTGTTTGCGCTAACCGTTTGAATGGAATCTCTTCAACACCAGCACTGCATTCACCCCCCCAAAGCCGAAGGAGTTTGTGACAGCGACGTTTATCTCTTTCTCGATTGTTGATGTCACATGTTTTAGTTTGCAATCCGCGTCCGGCTCATCGAGATTGATTGTCGGTACGATGATCCCCCTGCTGATTGAGATCACCGTTATTGCCGCTTCCACTGCCCCGGCAGCGCCTAACATGTGCCCCAGCATGGATTTGCATGAGCTTACGTAAATATCACCCGTCAATTTGCCAAATACTTTTTTGATCGCCTCAGTCTCCGCCGCATCCCCAAGGGGAGTTGACGTAGCGTGTGCGTTTATATAATCAACTTCATTTGCTGAGACATTAGCGTCTTTCAATGCCCTGTTGATCGCGAGGGCTTCACCTTCACTGTCCGGCTGTGTCTGATGAAACGCATCTGAAGACATTCCATATCCTGACAGCTCCGCGTAGATCCTTGCCCCTCTTTTGCGAGCGCTGTCGAGTTCTTCAAGAACAACAACCCCGGCGCCTTCGGCAATAACAAATCCGTCCCTGTGTTTATCAAAAGGCCTGCTTGCCTTTTCAGGTTCATGGTCCATTCTTGAAAGCGCCCCTGATGCCGCGTATCCGCCAACCGCAAGTTTGCAAATAGGCGCATCCGAGCCTCCGGCAATGGCAATGGCAACCTCGCCCCGCTGGACCATCCGGAATGCCTCTCCGATCGCGTTCGTTCCCGATGCGCACGCAGTTGATATTCCCAGCGCAGCGCCTCTTATTCCCAGCTTCATGGAGATGTAAGACGGGGCCATGCTGATCGTTGTCGCAGGCATAAGATAAGGCGAAAAGCCTGACGCGTGATGCGTAATGCGTGATGAGACAGTCTGTCTTCTGTCCTCTGTTTTCTGACTTCTGACAAATGCCTTTTCCAAAGTCGATATCCCGCCCCTGCTTGAGCCGATGACGATTCCTGCGAAATCGAGTGACGGGTGACGGGTGATGGGTAACGAGATTAGTTCGGAGTCTTTTCTGACTTCTGACTTCTGACTTCTGACTTCTGCTTTCATCAGTCCCGCGTCTTCCGCTGCCATCATTGCCGCTGCTACTGCGTAATGGATAAAAGGATCAAGCCGCTGAATATCTTTTTTTGAGATATACTTTTCAGGAGAGAAGTCTTTTACTTCCCCGGCGATCCGGCCCGTCAGGTCAGAGGGGTCAAATTTAGTTATGGGTCCTATGCCGGACCTTTTTTTGGTTAAATTCTCCCATGTCGTCTCTATGTCATTGCCAAGCGGCGTCACCGCGCCGATACCAGTAATTACAACCCGTCTCATGATGGGATATAGTAACACATGCGGTTTGCGATTCGGCATTCGCAGCGGCGGTCCCCACGCCCTGTGTTATAGAAAATTTTCCCTCTAAGAGGGTATTATAAATCCATGAATCGGACCACCGACGCGGTATCTCTTTTCAATACAGGTTTCAACTGAGCGCAATCGATATTGGCGGCTTACGGGGTTAAGCTGGGGCTTGATCATGAAACAGCGCTGAGGCTTGGGAACTTTTTCGGGGGCGGCATAGGGAGGATGGGAGATACCTGCGGAGCGGTGACCGGGGCGTTGATGGTCATCGGCCTTAAATACGGCACAGCAGATACGGGAAATAAAGCGTCAAAGGTAAAGGGTTATGACCTTTCAAAGAAATTTGTCGATGAATTTAAGGCCAGAAACAGGTCCGTCATTTGCAGGGAGCTTATAGGTTTTGACATAGGTTTAAAAAAAGACCTGGACGCTGACGCATGGATGATCATCTCTGAACGGTGTCCGAAATTTGTTCAGGATGCCGCGGAAATATTGGAGGAGATATTATGAAGAAACTCACGCACATTGACAAAGAAGGCAAAGCCCGGATGGTTGATGTAGGCAATAAACCTGCGACTCAGAGAGAAGCTGTGGCAACAGGCGCTGTTTACATGGAAAAGGAAACCCTCCGCCTTATTGCAGATAATAAGATCGCAAAGGGAAACGTCTTTGAAACAGCAAGGCTTGCGGGCATTATGGCTGCAAAGAAGACGCATGAACTGATCCCGCTGTGTCATCCGTTAAACATCACTTCCATTTCCGTAGATTTTATGGCAGACAAGAAAAAGAACAAGGTTGACATCGAGGCAAAGGTAAAATGCACGGGGCAGACAGGCGTTGAGATGGAGGCGCTTACCGCTGTATCGGTTTCAGCCCTCACCATTTATGATATGTGCAAGGCGGTGGACAAGGCCATGGTCATCTCCGGCGTTATGCTTATTGAAAAGCGCGGCGGAAAAAGCGGCGAGTGGAAGCGAAAATAGTCTTTGACTAAAATTATTCTTTCAGATAATATAACCTCCTTTAAAAAATCTTGTTTGATAGGCTATACTATTTATCCACAACTTTTCCGAAAAGGGTGATTCGATGATCGAGAAGAAATGTGAACAGATTCTGGAAAAATATTACTCTCAGAAAGGCAGCGTAATATCCGTCCTTCAGGATGTGCAGGAGGCCTTCGGCTATATCCCCGAGGATGTGGTTTTCTGGTTTTCCGACAAGCTGAATATCCCCGCAAGCAATTTCTTCGGAGTGGCAACCTTCTACGCGCAGTTTTATCTGAAACCCCGCGGCAAAAACATTATAACGGCATGCTGCGGCACCGCGTGTCACGTCAGGGGCGCAAGCCCGATGATAAGCAGGATCAGGGCTGACCTGGCAATTGCCGAGGGAGAGAACACCACTGATGACGGGCAATTCACCTTTGAGAATGTAGCGTGTGTCGGCGCGTGCAGCATTGCGCCGGTGCTCATTATAAATAAAAAGATCTACGGCAACATGTCCCCGGACAAGGCTTCAAAGACGTTGAAGGAATTTGAAACGGGTGAAGGCGATTAAGATGGCTGAAAAGAAAAAAACTGAGACAAAAGCTAAACCGAAGGCCGGGAAACCGTCCGTTAAAGACCTGACCATCAGGGTCTGCGTAGGAACAGGCGGGCTTGCGGCAGGAAGCAGCGAGGTCATTGACCAATTTCATAAGGAACTCGAAGCTCATGGGCTTGCGGCGCACATCGAGAAAAAATGCGTGAACAAGACGGGCTGCCGCGGATTCTGTGCCAAAGACGTTTTGGTAGACGTGATCCTTAATGACAATTTATCAACCTATCAATTCATAAAACCGGAGATGGTAGGCCGCATCGTAGAGGACCATATTATAAGCGGCAACCCCGTTGAGGAATGGCTCGTGGGCCCGGAGTATCACACCTTTCATGATAAACAGACAAAGATACTCCTGAAACAGTGCGGGCAGATCGATCCTGAAGACATCGACGCGTACATCGGCATCGGCGGATATGAGGGGGCCAAAAAGGCGCTTTCGCTTACTTCGTTTGAAGTGACCGAAGAGGTGAAGTCATCAGGGCTTCGCGGAAGAGGCGGGGCCGGATTTCTTACAGGCCTCAAATGGGAGCTTTGCAGCATGTCCAAAGGCACGCCGAAGTATATCATCTGCAATGCGGATGAAGGCGACCCGGGCGCGTTCATGGACAGGTCTGTTATTGAAGGCAATCCTCACTCGGTTTTGGAAGGAATGATCATCGGCGGTTACGCCATCGGCGCAAACCACGGTTATGTCTATATCCGCGCTGAATATCCCCTTGCAATAGCGCGGCTTGAAACTGCAATTAAGCAGGCCACTGAAAGAGGCTTTATCGGGAAGAACATATTCGGCAGCGATTTTGATTTCGATATAAAAATAAAACAGGGCGCGGGCGCGTTTATCTGCGGTGAAGAGACAGCGCTCATAGCCTCAATTGAAGGCAAAAGAGGACTGCCGCGCTCAAAGCCGCCATTCCCCGTCAACAAGGGTTTATGGGGCAAGCCCACTGTCATTAACAACGTTGAGACGCTTGCGAACCTGCCGTCCATTATTACAAAAGGCGCTTCATGGTATGCAGCTATCGGAAGCGAGAAAAGCAAAGGCACAAAGGTCTTCGCCCTTACCGGCAAGATAAAAAATACGGGCCTTATTGAAGTGCCGATGGGCATGTCTCTGAAAGAGATCATCTATGACATCGGCGGCGGCCTGGAAAAGAACCGCAAGTTAAAGGCCGTCCAGACCGGCGGGCCGTCAGGAGGCTGCATCCCGGCTTCGCACATTGACATGCCGGTGGATTACGAATCTCTGATAAGCATCGGCTCAATGATGGGTTCCGGCGGAATGGTCGTCATGGACGACACCACCTGCATGGTGGACATGTCAAAGTTCTTCCTGTCTTTTACTCAGAGCGAGTCCTGCGGCAAATGCGTGCCGTGCAGGATAGGGACCAAAAGGATGCTCGAAATTCTGACAAGGATAACTGAGGGCAAGGGCAAAGAAGATGACATAGAGCTTCTGATAGAACTCGGCACGGACATAAAACTTTCATCGCTGTGCGGCCTTGGAATGTCAGCGCCCAATCCCGTGCTTTCAACTATTCACTTTTTCAGACATGAATACGAGTCTCACATAAAAGACGGCATCTGTCCTTCAAATGTGTGCAAGGCATTGCGCCAGTATATTGTAAATATTGATCTCTGCAAGATGTGCGGCAAATGCTTCAGGGTATGTCCGGCAGGCGCCATCACCTGGGAGGCCAAGAAAAAAGCCGCGATCGATAAATCAAAATGCATAAAGTGCGGAGCGTGTTTTGAGGCGTGTCCGTTTAACTCAATTAAGTAATTATAGACGGGGGATGCATGATAAGCACAAGACGGTTAAAGGAAGTAACATTATTTAAAGAATTCACACAGGAAGAGCTTGAGAAGATCTCAACCATGATGAAAGAGGCCTTTTACCCGAAAGGCACCGTAGTCTGGGAAGAGGACAGCCCTGAACAGGGACTGCAGATCATTGACTACGGAAGGGTCAGGGTCAGCAGGAGGACCAAAGAGGGCAACAGGCAGATACTTGCCGTGCTGAAAGTAAACAATTTCTACGGAGAGCTTTCAATACTGGACGGCCGCGCGCATTCAGCATCGGTAGAAGCGCTGGAAGATACAAAGGTGTTCATACTGGCGAAGGCCGACATGGACAGGCTCTTACAGGACAGCCCCCAGACAGCTTACAAGATCGTCCGCGAGATGACGATCACTATCGTTGAGATACTGCGCGATATGAACGACAAGTTCATGAAGCTGGTTGATTACGTCTGGGAGTAGAGGGTAAGTTGCTAAATACAGTGGCAAGTAAAGACGTATGAATTAGTCGTCATGCCCGAAGTCTTTAATCGGGCATCCAGTTTTACAACGCCTGGATTCCCGCTTACTAACTGCGGGAATGACAGCTTTTAAAAGACTCGGAGGTAGACTTTGGACAAACAGGTAAAAATAAAGATCAACGGCATAGAGGTTGTCTGCGAGAAGGAAGACACGATCCTTGAGGCGGCGAAAAAGGCCGGCGTCAGGATCCCCACCCTCTGCCACGATGAGCGCCTTGAACCTTACGGAGGATGCCGCCTGTGCATTGTTGAAGTCAAGGGCGTTAACAGGCCGCTGCCTTCATGCACCACTCCAGTGACAAACAACATGGACATCGTCACGGAAAGCAGCACGATAACAAGGATAAGAAAGAACCTTATTTCCCTGATCCTTTCAAACCACCCAAACGACTGCATGAGGTGCGAGCAGACAGGCGCCTGCGACCTCCAGGACCTTGCGTATGAATACGGAGTTGACGGCAAGCGTTTTGAAGGCGAGATGTGGAACCTGCCTATCAGGGAAGATAACCCTTTCATAACATATGAACCAAACAAGTGCATCCTGTGCGGACGCTGCACGAGGATATGCAATGAAGTTGTGATGGCTGGAACGATAGAGCTTGTCGGCAGAGGCTTTAACTCAATGCCCGACACAGCATTTAGAAAACCCCGCTCCCTTGAAAACTGCGAATTCTGCGGGCAATGCGTATCCACCTGCCCGACCGGCGCGCTTACAGACAGGAAGGGAAGGGGCAGGGGGCGCTCCTATGAAATGAAAAAGGTGAAGACCACCTGCTCCTACTGCGGGACAGGATGCAACTTCTTTTTAAACGTAAAGGACAACAAGGTCGTAAAAGTCACTTCTGATTATGACGCCCCTGTGAACAAAGGCAACCTCTGCATAAAGGGACGCTACGGTTATGACTTCATTCACAGCGCGGAGAGGATAAAGACGCCGCTTATTAAAAGAGGCGGCAGCTTTCACGAAGCCACCTGGGATGAGGCGCTTGAACTTATCGCAAATAAATTTAAAGAGCTGATCGACAGGCACGGCCCGGAAAAGGTCGGCGGCTTTTCATCGTCCCGCTGCACCAACGAAGAAAATTATCTCATGTCAAAATGGGTGAGATGCGCAATAGGGTCTAACAACGTAGACAATTGCGCGCGTGTCTGACACGCCCCCACTGTTGCCGGTCTGGCAACCAGCCTGGGAGCGGGAGCTGCCACAAATTCATTATCTCAGATGCCTGACATAGATACGCTCTTTTTGTTCGGATCGAATCCGACAGAGGCGCATCCGATAGTTTCGTTCTGGCTTAAAAAGGCTTTGCGCAGAGGCGCGAAGCTTATCGTGGGCGATCCGAGAAAAACCTGGATGGCAAGACGCGCTGACGTTTGGCTTAACCTGAAACCCGGCAGCAACATCGCAATGCTGAACGGTATTGTAAATGTGATTCTGCAAAACGGCTGGGAGAACAAAGAGTTCATCGCAAAAAGGACGGAGAGCTTTGAGGAATTGAAGGCGAAGGTCAGCGAATATGACCTTGACCGCGTTGAAAAACTTACGGGAGTTTCAAAAGATAACATCATTGAGGCGGCCCGTTTATATTCACACGCCGATAAGGCCATGATCGTTTACGGCCTTGGCGTTACCGAGCACCAGACCGGAACGGAAAACGCAATGGCAATTGCAAACCTCGCGCTTGTCTGCGGACAAATCGGCAGGCCTTCAACGGGCATCATGGCGCTTAGAGGACAGAACAATGTCCAGGGAGCTTCAGACCTCGGGCCGCTGCCTGCCACGCTTCCCGGTTATCAATCAGTTACAGATGCGAATGTACGCGCGAAATTTGAAAAGGCATGGGGCGTGAAAATAAGTCCCAAGCCCGGACTCAAATCAGTTGAGATGCTTGATGAATGCAAGAGGGGGAATTTCAAAGGGCTCTTCATCCTGGGAGAAGACCCCGCGCAGACAGACCCTGACCTTCATCATGTTTGGAGCGCGCTTGAGTCGGTTGAATTTCTTGTTGTGCAGGATATCTTTCATACAGAGACAACACGCTTTGCTCATGTGATACTCCCCGGCGCGAGCTTCGCTGAAAAGGACGGCACCTTCACAAACGGCGAGCGCAGGGTCCAGCGCGTGAGAAAGGCGATTGAGCCTCTCTCCGGAATGGCTGAGTGGCAGGTAATCAGCAAACTGTCAACCCTGATGGGTTACCCGATGAATTACAATCATCCTTCCGAGATCATGGATGAGATCGCAGGCCTCGTGTCAATCTACGGAGGCATCAGCTATGACCGTCTTGAGAACGGAGGGATTCAGTGGCCGTGTCCGACAAAGGACCATCCCGGCACAACGACTTTATACTCGGACCTGTTTTCAAGGCCCGGGGGATTGGCAAGATTCATGGCGCTTGACCACAAAGGCTCAGGAGAAGTTACGGACAAAAATTATCCTCTCGTCCTGATCACCGGAAGAATACGCGAGCACTACAACAACGGCTCCATGACAAAGAGGTCGCTTGGAATAAATGAGGTCGTCCCTGAAGAACTGCTTGAAATAAGCCGTGAAGACGCGCAGGAGCTGAAGATCAAAAGCGGCGATATGGTGAAGGTCTCATCCAAACGCGGCGAAATCAAAGTCCGCGTCAAGGTCACAGACCGTTCACAACCGGGGAATGTGTTCCTCACATTCCATCACAGAAACGCGCTTTCAAACATCCTGACCTCGGAACACAGAGACCCGATCACAGGCACCCCTGAATATAAATCATGCGCGGTGAGAGTGGAGAAGTAGTTCCCTTTCTGTGTCTTTTATATCTGATGTTACCCCGTTAGAAGTATAACGGGGTACTTGCTTTTCAATTTCTTTCCTTCTTTACCCATGCAAAAATCATTTGTAAGCTTCAGGAAAAAATGCTAACATTTGCTGTATTCAGCAGCATGAAGCGTGATAACTTTATATTTTAATAAAAGATTCCGGATACCCAAACATCGGGCACAAGCAAGCCGGAATGACATGGAAAGGGAGGATGAACCATGGAGCTAAGAAATTATGAGACCGGCGACAAGGTCAGATATGACGCAAGCAGGTTGACCGAGCAGGATATTTATCTCTTTAAGGAAGGCAATCACTTCAGGCTCTATAAAAACCTCGGCTCGCATTTGATGGACGTAGAAGGTGTCAGCGGAGTGCATTTTGCCGTGTGGGCGCCCAACGCGGAAAATGTATCGGTCATCGGCGACTTTAATCAGTGGGACCGGGACTCTCACCAGCTTGCCCCGAGATGGGACGGCTCCGGGATATGGGAGGGTTTTATCGCGGGGCTTAAAAAAGGAGACCTCTACAAATATCACATTGTCTCAAGATTCAACGATTACAAAGTGGAAAAAGGAGACCCCTTTGCCTTTTACTGGGAAACGCCTCCGAAAACAGCTTCGGTTGTCTGGGACCTGAAGTATGAATGGAATGACCAGGGATGGATGGCAGACAGGCATGAGAATAATTCCCTGAGCGCGCCTTATTCAATATACGAAGTCCATCTCGGCTCCTGGAGGCGCGTGCCTGAAGAGGACAACAGGTATCTCACCTACAGGGAACTCGCCCATCAGCTCGCGGACTATGTGAAGGAAATGGGGTTTACTCATGTTGAGCTCATGCCAGTTATGGAGCACCCTTTTTACGGCTCATGGGGATATCAGACCCTTGGATATTTCGCGCCGACAAGCAGGTTCGGCACCCCGCAGGATTTCATGTACCTGATAGACCACTTGCACCAGAACGGCATCGGCGTGATCCTCGACTGGGTGCCTTCGCACTTTCCTTCAGACCAGTACGGCCTGTCCTATTTTGACGGGACCTATCTCTACGAGCATGAAGACCCCAAGAAAGGCTATCACCCCGAATGGTGCAGTTACATATTCAATCACGGGCGGAATGAAGTCAGAAACTTCCTTATCAGCAGCGCCATGTTCTGGCTTGAGCACTACCATATCGACGGGCTGAGGGTGGACGCGGTCGCCTCAATGCTCTACCTTGATTACGCGAGAAAGGAAGGCGAGTGGATACCCAACATATACGGCAGTAAGGAAAACCTTGAGGCCATAAGCTTTTTAAAGAGGTTCAATGAAATGGTCTACACCTTCTATCCCGACACGCAGACCTTTGCCGAGGAATCAACGGCGTGGGCCATGGTCTCGCGGCCAGTCTATGTCGGCGGCCTGGGCTTCGGCATGAAATGGAACATGGGCTGGATGCACGATACGCTGAAATATTTTTCGCATGAGCCCGTGCACAGGAAATACCACCATGACCAGCTAACGTTCAGCATCTGGTATGCGTTCTTTGAGAATTTCGTCCTGCCCCTTTCGCATGACGAGGTGACCCACGGCAAAGGGGCGCTGCTTGGAAAGATGCCCGGCGACGAGTGGCAGAGCTGCGCCAACCTCAGGCTTTTGTTCGGCTACATGTGGGGGCATCCCGGAAAGAAGCTCCTGTTCATGGGAGGGGAGATCGCGCAGTGGAGGGAATGGGTCCACGAAGAGAGCCTTGAGTGGCACGCGCTTGAACATCCTTCACACCAGGGTGTGCAGAGATGGGTGAAGGACCTGAACCACTTTTACAGGACAGAACCCGCGCTCTACGAACTGGATTTTTCAAACGACGGATTTGAATGGGTGGACTTCCATGACTGGGAAGACAGCGTTATCAGTTTTGTCAGAAAAGGGAAAAACACGCAGGACATCATCCTCGTAGTATGTAATTTCACTCCTGTGCCCAGGCTGAATTACAGGGTGGGAGTCCCACGCGGCGGCTACTGGAGAGAGATGATGAACAGCGACGCGGAAATGTACTGGGGAAGCAACGTCGGCAATTCCGGCGGCGTTCAAGCAGAAGAGATGCCTGCGCACGGGATGGGACATTCCCTGTCACTTACCCTGCCTCCGCTGGGCATAATATTTCTCAAGAGTGCATGATACCGAAACGGGGCGTTCATCAAATACAAAAACAGCGTTTAGTCGGCGATGGGACATTCAGCGCTTTTACTCTTTTGAACTATTGCTCCGATGATTATTGACATCAAAAACGTCTCCTGCATATTGGGGAATAAACATGTTCTGCGTAATATCAACTGGACCGTAAGGCCCGGCGAGCACTGGGCCATTATCGGACTGAACGGCTCCGGCAAGACAACCCTTTTGAAGATGATCAACGGATACGTGTTTCCATCAACTGGTGAGATGAGCGTTTTGGGGAAACCCTTCGGCTCATATGATTGGCGGGAATTGCGCAGGGAAATAGGCTTCATCAGCTCCTCGCTCCAGGAAATTTTTTACGCAAACGAAACCGCGAAGGAGATTGTGCTCAGCGGTATTTTTTCGACGATCGGGCTTTATGATAAACCAAAGGCAAAGGATGTTGAAAAGGCCTTGTCCCTGCTGCGCCAACTCGACTGCTCCCACGCTGCAAACCAGCCTTACGCTGAGTTGTCACAGGGAGAAAGGCAGAAGGTCCTCATCGCCCGTGCCCTGATCAGCTCTCCGCAATTACTTGTCATGGATGAGCCTTGCGCGGGACTGGATATCTTTTCAAGGGAACATCTTTTATCGTCCATTGAAAATCTGGGCAAGAGCGCCTCTGCCCCTACCCTCATTTATGTCTCTCATCACATAGAAGAAATACTGCCGGTCTTTACGCACACACTGCTGCTGCGCCGGGGCAGGATCCATTCCTCCGGCAGAACTATGGAAATCCTTACCAAGGCCAATCTCTCATCTTTTTTTGAGACACCCGTGGATGTAAAAAGGCATAAGGGCCGGGTGCGGGTGGAGATATGAGCATGCGGATTTAGCCCGGTTTTTGCGCTGTCACCAGGAAGGTCAGTCCTGTTTCATCTTTCTCTATTTTAAAATCGCTGGGTGAGAAACCCGCGGCGGTCAGAAGGCCGATAATTTCATCTTCATCCCTGTAGATCAGTTTCCAGTCCGCCAGGTATTCCTGCCAGACTTTGTAGGGATTGCCTCTTTTGATATTTGTAAAAAACAGGATGCCGTTTTGATTCAGCATTTTATTGAAGGCGTACTTCAGGAAAAAAGAGATGTGTTTGTCCGACAAATAATCAAACAGGCCTCCCGCGAGTATTACGTCAAAAGGCCCTGACATTTCTATCGTTCTCAGCGATTGCAGGAAGTTGCCTTTGATCAGGTGTATCCCTGCGCTGAGACCATTAAGCCTTTCCCTCGATAGTTCCAGTGCGTCGCTGTCTATGTCATGAAGGACTATTTCGCACCGGACATCATGGATGTATTTTTTTATCTTTAAGAAATCCCGGCTCCCACCGCAGCCCACCGACAATATCTTCCGGCCCGGCCCGCCGTTTAAAAGCGCGTCAAGAATGATCTCTGACTGGCGCTGCACTTTATTTCTGTGCTGCTGCGCCATCGCGCTGTTCAGTGCGTATTCTTCAATGTAATACTCGACTTTCCCGTACGTTGATCTGTTCTCAAGATCACATATGTATTCCACGGTCTCAAAATCACCGGGGTATTTTCTCGGCCAGTCCTGCATACGTTTAACAAAGACCGAGCGGCTGTGAATGTCCCGCGCGGGCTTTATGGTCTCTTCTATCTCTGAAAGAGACATGCCGTTTCGTTCAGCTTCAAGGATATGGAAGCAGAGGTCATGCATACCTGAAACAACCTTATGGAACAGTTGGGCATTGCCGTCCGTGATGAGGTTTTCAAGAGATGTGAAGTTTGTTACGCTCTGGCGCAGTTTGTCCATAAAATACCTGCAAGGAATTTTGTTAAATTAATTCAATCAATAAAACAGGGTTTAAGAAGCAGGCTGAATTGTTTTTTATTCTATAAGAGATATATTAATTTTTCAATGCGCCGCACGACAGGCGTCACACTGACCGGTTGACCCGCCAGGAAACTGTGATAGTATTGAAATATGAAACCGGCCTGAGTCAAACTTTTATTGAAGGAGCTTTTTCATGAGCGCTGTCAGAAAAATAAAAAAGATATTTAAGAGCAAACCCACCATTGAAGGCGCGGGGGTGCATTTAAAGCGCGCCTTCGGATATTATCAGGTTCCCCTGCTTGATCCGTTCTTGCTGCTTGACGATTTCCATTCCGACAACGAGGATGATTACATAAAAGGCTTCCCGTGGCATCCGCACAGGGGGATCGAAACGATCACCTATATGCTTCATGGAAAAGCCGAGCACGGCGACAGCATGGGGAACAAAGGAGTGATACATGCCGGAGATGTCCAGTGGATGACCGCGGGCAGCGGGATCATTCATCAGGAAATGCCTAAAGGACAAGAGGACGGACTGATGTGGGGATTTCAGCTTTGGGCGAACCTTCCCGCCTCTGACAAGATGATGGAGCCGAGGTACCGTGATGTAAAAAAAGAGACTATCCCGGAGATTACCGCTGACAATGGAACGAAGATCAAGATTATATGCGGTGATGTCAAAGGCACGAAAGGGCCTGTCAAAGATATTGTGATCGACCCTGAGTATCTCGACATCACTGTTCAGGCAAGGTCGAATTTCAGGCACCGGGTAAAGACCGGGCATACGGTCTTTGCCTATGTTGTAGAAGGCGCGGGATATTTTGATGAGAGACGCGACCCGTACGCATTCGAAGTGGAAGGGGCCAATTATTTCGATCTGAACAGGTCCTGTTTATTGGCCAATGAAAACCTCATAGTCTTCGATGACGGCAATGAGGTTTCTGTTACAACCGAAGATAAGCCGGTAAGGTTTCTTCTGGTATCGGGCAAACCAATTGGAGAGCCGGTGGCCTGGTACGGCCCTATCGTTATGAACACGCAGGAAGAGCTCAGGATAGCCTTTGAGGAATACCGCAACGGGACCTTCATTAAGTAATTTTTGAACTTCCGTGCTTTTGTTTTTTTTTGCTCTTCTGAACTTTTGCTCTTCTGAACTTTTGCACTTTTGTACTTTTGCACTTGCATATCCCGCACCGTCTCTGCTACATTCATCGCATTAAATAAAAATATATGTGAGGTATCATCATGTCTGAGTTTAAAAATGTAACGGTTGTGAAGAAGGCGAATATCTATTTTGACGGCAAGGTGACGAGCAGGACCGTCATTTCCGGCGATGGCTCCAGGAAGACCCTTGGGGTGATGCTGCCCGGAGAGTACGAGTTTAATACCGCTGACAAAGAGATAATGGAAATCCTTTCAGGGGATTTAGACGTGCTCCTGCCCGGAGAGAGCGGCTGGAAGACGATCAAAGGCGGAGAGTCATTTGAAGTTAAAGCTAATGCTAAATTCTCCCTCAAGGTCAGGGCGCTTACCGATTACTGCTGCTCCTTTGTCCGCTGAAAGTGTTATCAAAGCAGTTAACCACGGAGACACAGAGGCACCGAGTTAAAAAATAAGAGGAAAACCCGGAACTCATTCTTCCCCGTGTGGTGATACAAAACTTACCGGAATCCCGTTGTCTTCTCCGTGTCTCTGTGCCTCAGTGGTAAATAAATTGCCGTTTTAAGGTTATGCGTAATAATTAAGTCTAAAGATGCTGCCTTGTTCATGCAGAACTATTCCCTCTTTATGTTAGAATAACGGTCTAATGGGGGGCAGCGAAAGACACCTTGAATTCATCGATATTCGATACGCTTAAAAACGTTTTCGGTTTTCAGACATTCCGTCCGAACCAGGAATCCATTATCAAGAACATCCTTGGCGGCAAAGACGTATTTGCGGTAATGCCGACCGGCGGCGGGAAATCATTGTGCTACCAGTTGCCCGCGAGGCTTATGCCCGGCACCGTGGTCGTCATCAGCCCGCTCATCTCTCTGATGAAAGACCAGGTGGATGCAGCGGTTGAGAACGGAATATCCGCTGCGTTCATGAACAGCTCGATGAATGCCGAAGAGGTCTCCGACGTTTATCGTAAATTACAATCCGGCAAGCTCAATCTGCTTTATATCGCTCCTGAGAGATTTGCCATGCCGCACTTCCTTGATAAGCTGAAGGCCTCTCCGGTCTCACTCTTTGCGATTGACGAGGCGCACTGCATATCCGAATGGGGGCATGATTTCCGTCCTGACTATCTCGGCCTTTCTCGCATTCCTGAGATGTTCCCTGCTGTGCCGGTTGCGGCCTTTACCGCGACAGCTACCGAGAAGGTGCAATCCGATATTATCAGGAAGATCGGCCTCAGAAACCCGCATACCGTGCGCGCGTCTTTTAACCGCCCGAACCTCTTCTATGAGGTTAAGACGAAATCAGGAGTGGATGAGCAGATACTCGAATTTCTCATGGAACATCCAGGTGAATCAGGGATCATCTACCGCACGACCCGTGATTCCGTGATGGAGACCGCGGACTTCCTTATATCAAAGGGCATCTCCGCACTGCCGTACCATGCCGGGTTGTCCGCCGAGGAACGGAGCAAAAACCAGGAGGCCTTCAACAGGGATGAGGTCCAGGTGATAACGGCGACCATTGCCTTCGGCATGGGCATTGATAAATCGAATGTGCGCTTTGTCCTTCACGCCGACCTACCGAAAAATATCGAAAGCTATTATCAGGAGACCGGCCGGGCAGGCCGTGACGGAAGCTCAGCGCGCTGCCTCCTGTTCTTCAGCAGAGGGGACATACCGAAGATCAGATATTTCATCGACAGGATAACGGATGATAATGAGCGCTCCATCGCCATGGGGAAGCTCAACCAGATGGCGGGATACGCGTCGCATAATGTATGCAGGAGGAAACAGCTCCTCGGATTCTTCGGGGAGGACTACACCTCCGGCAATTGCGCGGCCTGCGATATCTGCTCCGGGAACGTTGAACAGATCGACATCACTATCGAGGCACAGAAGATAATGTCGGCAGTGTCACGGACAGGGCAGAGGTTCGGGGCGGGGCATATTGTGGACATTGTAACAGGCGCGGACACCAAGCGTATCCGGGAGCTTAAACATAACGAGATAAAGACCTACGGCGTCGGCAAAGACAGGGACAAGAGATACTGGCGTACCATTGTTGATGAGCTTATTGCGCAGGAGGCGCTTATGCAGGAAGGCGATCCATATCCTGTGCTGAATATTACGAAAAAGGGTTCAGACATACTGTTCGGCAGGGAAAAGATCACGGCCTTGATAAAGGAAGAGGTGAAGACGAAGGCACTTGCAGAAAAGGGCGGGGAATATGACCGGACGCTTTTTGAAAGACTCCGCAGTGTCAGAAAAAGGCTGGCGGATATTCAGCAGGTCCCTCCCTATATCATTTTCTCTGACAAAACCTTACAGGACATGTGCAGGCGTTTCCCGTCAACCCTGCCAGAGCTTAAAAAGATCAGCGGCGTAGGCGATACGAAACTCGAACGGTATGGGGAGGATTTTGTCGCTGAGATAAAACGGTATCTTAATGAAAACCCCGGTATATCTATACCAGCGGATGTTCCCGTGTATACACACAGTGCTGCGTCTTCGCAAAAAAAGAAAAAGAGTCAGACTGTCGAAGATACCTATGAGCTTTCCAGTAAAGGGATGTCTCTTGAAGACATCGCGAAACAGCGCAATCTCTCGCCTGCAACCATAGCGTCCCATATGGAACGTCTGATCATGGAGGGACGCGAGGTTGATATCGACCGCCTCATTGATCCGGCAAAGCGTAAGTTGATAGAGGAATTCTTTTTATCCGGCCAACAGTGGGCGCTTAAGCCGGTAGTGGAGCAGTTCGCCGGCACAGTAAGCTACGAAGAAGCCCGCCTTGTAAGGGCGTGCCTGGTTCGTAAACGTCAGGTTTAATCCTCTTATATTCAAGGTAGGGGCGGGTTTCAAACCCGCCCTGCAAACCGTTCTACACCATCTCCATATTGCTGAGCTTTTCTTCAAACTCCTTTGTCTTGTCTTCAATCTCAGTCTGCAGGCGTTCGAGCTCAGAGAAGAGGGAATCGATCTTTGATTGAGAATCGTGGAGAGTCTTTGACAGTTTCTTTATAGTGTCGCCGTCGCCCTTAGCTGAGGCGTCCATTATATCTTTATTGCTCTGCTCTACAATCGCTTCAAGGCTGACGATCTCGCGTTCAATTTCAGCGCTTCTCTTTTGCAAGGCGCTGAGGGTCCTTGATTTCTCGTTGACAAGTTCAGCTCGCAGGCGGCGGCGGAGTTTCTTGTCCACGGCTTTGCCGCCGTTCGTTTTAGTGTCGCGAGGCGTTGGGGGGGCTTCATTGCTCCAACCCACCCTGTCAAGGAAGTCCTGATACGTGCCTTCAAAAAGGGTCGCCTTCCCGCCGTCAAAGATAATGAGCCGTGTTGCGATGGCATGGAGGATCATTTCACTGTGGGTAACGATGACTACAGCGCCGCTGAAGTCTTCTATCGCTTCGACCAGGGAATCGGTGGACTCCATATCGAGGTGGTTCGTTGGTTCATCAAGCAGCAGCATGTTGGCGGGGCTGACGAGCAGTTTGCCAAGAAGCACACGGCTCTTCTCTCCGCCGGAGAGGACGCTGATCTTTTTCAGCGCATCGTCCTTCGGGAACATCATGATCCCGCATATCGCGCGCGCCGGTCCCCTGCTATGGTCGGGGTGCGCGTCCATGATCTCTTCTTCAATGGTCTTCTGCGGGTCCAGGCGGTTTATATTTGTCTGACCGAAATACGCAAACTTAAGGTCATTGTGACAGCGCACCTCGCCGCTCAAAGGAGTTAATTCCCCGGCCAGAAGGTTCAGGAGCGTTGTCTTGCCCTTGCCGTTCTTTCCTATTATCGCGATGCGGTCCTTCTTTCCGACAAAAAAGCTCAACCTGTCAATCAGCGGTTCGCCGAATTTATATCCGAAGTACAGGTCTTTCACTTCCATGAGCTGTTTGCTGCTGAAGGGGGCGGAGTTAAAGCTGAAGTCAAGGTTCTTTGTGTCTGATAATTTTTCGAGCTTCTCCTTTTTCTGCAATGCCTTGACCCTCGACTGGACCGCCTTTGCCTTGGTGGCCTTTGCCCTGAAACGGTTTATGAACTGTTCGATCTCCGCCCGTTTTTTCTCGTCGTTGACCCTGGTTTTTTCATATATCTCTTCTTCCAGCATTAATTGCTGATACACATTTTCCGTAGGTCCGGCTATCTTTCTCACCCCGCAGCGATGGATCGCCATTGTGTGTGTGGTAACAGAGTCCATGATCGAACGGTCATGGGTAATTATCATCAGCTCTTTTCTCCAGCTTCGTAAAAATTGCACAAGCCAGCGGAGCGACACGATATCGAGATAGTTCGTGGGTTCGTCAAGCAGCAGGAGGTTCGGGTCAGAGACGAGTACCTTCGCGAGGTTCAGCCTCACCTGATACCCGCCGGACAACTGCGCTGGGGATAGAACGAGATCTTCAACGGAGAACCCGAGACCCATTAGTATGGCTTCCGCCTTGTAGCTTTCGTCCCTGCCGTCTTCGTACTTCGGCAGGCTCAGGCACGCCTCTTTCAATACGCTCTCTTCGGTAAACCGGATGTGCTGTGATAGATGCCCGATCCTGTAGCCGTTTGGAATGCTGATAGTCCCGGAGTCCTGATGCTCCTGTCCTAATATGAGCCTGAACAGCGTGGTCTTGCCGTGGCCGTTCCTGCCGACCAACCCTACACGCTCTCCGGGATTTATTATAAAGCCGATCTTATCGAAGAGCACCTGACGCCCGTATGATTTTTCTAAATTGCTTATCTGGATCATTTTATTATCGATTGTAATGAGGCGAGATATTTTGTGTTCAGTAATGCGCAGCAAAACTACCCGCAGGTATTATTGTAAGCTTTATGATGGAGTTAATTCAAATCTGTCATTACTGACGGATTGAAATATTGTATTTGGTTCCTTTAAGATAACCCTATGCATGATAAATTAATCTCTCTGCTAACCAGATTTATAGTTGAGGATTAAAGTCCGTTGAAGTAAATCCCGTTTATCTAAACAAGGAATTTTAAGATACAATGTACACTGAACACTTTGGCCTGAAAATACTGCCTTTTGAAAATGTCCCTGACACAAGGTTCTTTTTTGATCAGGGAGAACATGCCAGGGTGCATAAGAGGATAACAGACTCTTTCAAAGCAGGTCGGGGATTGATGGTGGTAACAGGGCCTATCGGGTCAGGCAAGACAACCCTGAGCCGGATGATAATATCTGATTTTTTAAATAATATAACCCTCATATGGATGGCCTTGCCTCCTGAGAACAGCACCGACCTTTTTCTTTTTATCGCGCATGAGCTTGAGCTGAAACCTTCATCAACCGAGAAGGTCTTCCTTTTAAGGGACATTAAGGACGCCCTCTTAAAGATTAATTCTGAAGGCGGCAAATGTCTGCTGATGATAGACGAATCGCATCTTATGACAGAGGACACGCTTAACGGCATCCGCCTGCTGAACAATCTTGAAGAAGATTCGACCAAACTTATTCAGCTCCTTCTGCTCGGACAGGAGGAATTAATGGGAATAATCAACAAGCCGGAGATGGAACCTTTCAGGCAGCGCATCGCGGTTTTGGAAAATATGGGAAAGATGAACGTCGACAGGATACGTGAATACATCTCGCATCGTATTAAGATAGCCGGCGGAAACCCTTCCATATTCTCAGACACCGGGTGGGAAGCCTTGGCCGTCGCCTTCGGCCCGGGAAGTACGCCTCGTGTAATCAATTCATTGTGCGACAGGTCACTCCATGCAGCCTTTGAAAAGAAAAAAACAATAGCAGAGGTCGATGATGTCTATGAGGCTGCGCAGGGGATGGGATTAGAGAAAGATATTTTTTTCTATAAGATTTCACTCAAGCAAAAGGAGAGAAAAGAACAAACCGCATTTGCCGTGCCTGATAATGCTCTAAAGGGACCTCAAACACCTGGTAAAGAGCCGGTGCCTTCATTTAGCAGGAAACCGGTGGTGACCGGCATTGAACATCTAATAAAACAACCGGAGATATCTCAAGCAGCTCAGACGGGCTCAGGGGCCGGCCATTTAATATCCGGGACAATTCGAAAAGTCATAAAGAAACCGGCGCTGCTACTCTTGTTATCCATAGCAGCGCTCCTCTTAAGTGTCTTTTTCTACTGTGAACGGTCCGGCTCAATTGACTTAATGACCTGCCTTCAGGAGTTAATCGGTTTTTAGATAAAGGCGTTTTAACAAACGCCCTTCATTGCGCTTGACCGTGCATACACAGGGGGCGGCCCTGCTTCCACGCTTCGCTTTATGACTTTTGCACTATTGCACTTTTGAACTATGGTACTATTATCTATGTATGAATATCAGAAAGATAAGATTTACTTTGCTCAAGTTGCCAATGACATTAGAGAGCTGGCAGCAGAGGAGCTCTCCGAACTTGGCGCAAGAGAAATCAGATCTGAATACGGGGGAGTCTACTTTAATGCGGAAAAGGAAGCGCTTTACCGGATCAATTACTTCACAAGACTCGCATCGAGGGTACTTGCGCCCCTGCTGTCTTTTCATTGCCGCACTACCGATGAACTATACAAGAAGGCAAAGAAGATAAAGTGGACGGATTTTATTTCCCTGAAAAAAACCTTTGCCATTTTCGCCAACGTATCAAACAGCATGATAAATAATTCTCACTATGCGTCTCTGTGTTTGAAAGACGCAATTGTCGATTCATTCCGGGAGATGTCAGGGGAAAGGCCTGATGTCGATCCGGGCGATCCGGATATATGGCTGAACCTTTACATCAGAAAGGACTACGCAGTCATAAGCCTGGACACATCAGGAGGTTCTCTGCATCGCCGGGGATACAGGAAAGACTCCGTGTCCGCTCCCATGCAGGAAACGGTTGCCGCCGCGATTATGAAATATTCACAATGGGACGGCTCTGTCCCGCTTTACGACCCGATGTGCGGCTCCGGCACGCTGCTCTGTGAAGCGCTGATGCATTACTGCAAAATCCCTTCGGGTGTTTTCCGTGAACGCTTCGGATTTGAATTCCTGCCTGACTATGATAAACCGTTGTGGACAAAAGTAAAGAAAGAACTCGACCTGCAAATCCGGCAATTGCCGGACGGACTTATCGCGGGAAGCGATATATCCCCGGAAGCTGTTAAGATATCAAGGACGAACATAACGAATCTGCCGCACGGGAAAAAAATAAAGCTTGACGCGCTTGACTTCAGAGAAAGCGGAGGTTTGCAAAATGGGGTCATTATCACAAATCCTCCTTACGGCGTCCGCATGGGAGACAGGGAGGACCTCGATCTCTTTTATGAATCGCTTGGGGATTTCCTGAAGCAGAAGTGCAAGGGTTCTTCCGCGTATATTTATTTCGGAGAGCGGGAGTTTATCAAAAAGATCGGACTGAAAGCGACGTGGAAAAAGCCTTTGAAAGCAGGCGGCCTTGACGGCAGGCTGGTAAAGTATGAGATGTTTTAAAAAATCTACCCCTCTGTATCTCCCCTTAAAAAAGGGGCGAATTAAAATCCCCGCCTTGATAAGGAGGGGCAAGGGGAGGTCAGGAAAAGTGCAGATAAATGGAAATTAAAAGCAAAACACAGAGAAAAAAAGAAGCTGAAGCTTTACAGAAGCTTGGGAAAAAGCTTATGGAACTTCCGCCTGAACAGCTCAAGGGGATTAAGCTGCCGGAGGAAATTTTCAATGCCATTAAACATGCAAAGACAATCAAGGCGCGCGGCGGACTCCGGAGGCAGATGCAGTATATCGGCGTCCTGATGCGAAGATATGACCCTGCGCCTATTCAGGAAGCGATGCAGAACATTGAAGAGGGGAACTACAAAAAGACCACGGCCTTCAAAGAAATTGAACAGTGGCGGGATGAGCTTGTGGCAGGGAATGAATCGCTAATTGAAGTCATTTTAGAGAAATGCCCTGATGCAGACCCGCAGCAATTAACTCAGCTCGTACGTAACGCCGTAACTGAAAGAGATCACAATCACCCTCCCAAAGTATTCAGAGAGTTATTCCGGTATCTGAAAAAAATCCGGACGGACGCAGGGTAAACATTTATTGCCGGCAGATGAACTTAAACGTGTATCAACACTTTAGCGAGCAGCGATATTGCGATATCAAGATGTTCCTCAGGATTGAACAAAGGCCCGAGCATCTGTGCCTGGCTGCCACGGTTTAACAAACGGTCATCGAACACGGCGACAGGGCTTTGCCTCCTCAGTTCCGCGACGATATGATTGAAGTTTGCCGCCCGTGACATCTGGAGCGCTTTTCCAAGAGACCCATACTGGAGTGCATTTTCGCGGAGCACAATCGTTTGCAGATTTGACGCACAAACATAAAGAAATCTTTCACGGTTTTCCTCCGCGGTGCGGACTTCATGACTTGTGTCCCTGGTCATTGCCAGCCCGCTTGTCATAAGGGCCCTGCCCATGCTGAACTTGCGTGCCTTTACAGTTTCTTTTTCCGTGTGGACGGTGATACCGATACCGTACAGTATAAGCCTGATATCACGATATGGCAGTATAAGGTCCTGCCGCTGGCGGGATTTGACATTCAGCGATTCCCCGGTAAGTTCAAAGCTCCCAGCGAGGAAGCGTTCTTTATCAGACCCGATCTCGTCATGACGGAGAATAACAGTGTCAAATCCGTTTGTCCTGAGTTTTGCCGCGCAGTCTTCCGCTGTTTGATATTCCTGAAAAACGGCGATGATCGAGGGGCCGCCGTTAGGAACGCGCAGACGGGAACGCGCTTCATATACCGTCTTGCCGAGCGCTGCCGCAAGGGCTTTCGAGAGCCTGCCTTCGTCTTTATCCAGATTATAAATCGCTACAATGTTCATACAGTCAGTAAGTAGTCCGGTTATATTCTCTTTTAAACGGCTATTACCGGGTGCAGCTTAACCCGGATCTATTCATGGTGAACTTTGTTCCATGGTTGCTTTGCTGGTCCTTGCGCGCTTCCTATACTTGACAGGGCCCCCACAAAGCTGGTACTCTTAGTCAACAAACAACTGCAGTACACGGATGAGAACTACGTCATTGTAATCCTCTCAATACACCCTGGCTTTTTTCCCCCGAACGCAGAACAAACAGAAAAAGGAGTTTTATGGAATTTATCGATTTTAATTTTCACCCCAATGTTGCGGCCGGGGTAAAGGCCGCAGGTTATGTAACGCCGACACCGATCCAGGCCCAGGCGGTCCCGCCGGTCCTGAAAGGAAGCGACGTAATGGGACTTGCACAGACCGGAACAGGAAAGACAGCGGCCTTCGTGCTGCCGATCCTGCATCGCCTGATGCAGGGACCGCGCGGCTGTGTGCGCGCCCTTATTGTCGCGCCTACGCGCGAACTGGCTGAACAGACCCACGAGGCGATCGGAATTCTGGGACGGCAGACCCGCCTCAGGAGCGTTACAGTTTACGGCGGCGTTGGGATAAGTCTGCAGATACAGAAACTGCGCAGCGGAGTCGAGATTGTTGTTGCATGTCCGGGCCGTTTGCTCGATCACATTAATCAGCGCACTATCAATCTGTCGCATCTGGAGGTGCTCGTGCTTGACGAGGCAGACCGTATGTTCGACATGGGCTTTCTGCCTGATATCAAAAAGATCATCAAACACATACCGGAAAAAAGACAGACGCTGATGTTTTCTGCGACCATGCCCGATGATATACGGAGGCTGGCGCACGAAGTCCTCAACACCCCGGTCACGGTGCAGGTTGATCACGCAGCGCCGGCGAACACGGTCGCACACGCTCTTTATCCGGTCGAGCAGCAGCTCAAAACCGCGCTTCTCATGGAACTGCTGCGCCATACCGACACGGACTCTGTACTGATCTTTACCCGCACCAAGCACCGCGCCAAGCGCGTGGGACAGCAGTTGGTAAATGCGGGCTACCGCGCTGCATCGCTGCAGGGAAACTTATCGCAGAACAAACGGCAGGCCGCGCTCGACGGATTCCGTAAAGGCGCTTATCAGATACTTGTCGCGACAGACATCGCGGCGCGCGGCATAGATGTCTCAAGCATTTCACACGTCATAAACTACGATATGCCCGATACCGCGGACGCGTATACACACCGGATTGGACGCACGGGACGTGCCGCGAAGACCGGCGACGCTTTTACTTTCATTACCGGTGAAGACAATGACATGGTGCGCGCCATTGAACGCGTCCTCGGTGAAAAAGTGGAGCGCCGCATGCTGGAGGGCTTTGATTATAAAAAGTCGATGCCTGCGCGCGACACTGAATTCGCCCGCCCTCCACGCGAACCGCAGCGCCGCAGGGTCCATGCCGCAGCAACCCATAAACAACCAGGGCATAACACGGGAAGACCGGAAAAGCGGAAACAGGTAACTGCGGAAGTCAAAAATAAATCCCATCGTGTTCCTGCTTCACGGCGTTTCACATGGTCAAAGGCAGACACAAGCAATAGCCGGACACACCATCCCGTCGTTTGATGTAGACTGGTATCCAGAACTTTCTTAATAAGAATGTCATTCCGCACTTGATGCGGAATGACATTTCTTCGTATGGTTCATTGCCGGGTGATTAATAGCGGATGGATGTCACAACAAAGGCAGATGTGCCGTTCGGCCTGCTTACGATAACGTCGTCACCTTCCGCCTTGCGCAATAATGCCTTTGCCATGGGTGAGTCAATACTTATAAAATTCTTGTCGGGGACAATTTCATCCGGCCCGACAATGCGGTACTCGTACACGTTGCCGTCGTTGTCCTCAATCTCAACCCATGCGCCAAAAAATACCCTTGAAGTATCATCAGGTGTCCTGTCCACAACGATCAGGGCGTCCAATCGTTTCTGAAGAAACCGCATTCGGGCATCGATCTCCCGTAACTGTTTTTTGCCGTAAATATATTCCGCATTCTCTGAACGGTCTCCCATGGCAGCAGCCTCGGCAACGGCCTGAGTGACCTGGGGACGCTTGACCTTCCAGAGATAGGAAAGCTCATCATTTAACTGCTTTTGGCCAGCGGGCGTGATATACGGGGAGATGTTTGGTTTATCGCGTAATGGTTCTTTCATATAGTGATATCATATCATCATTCCATTGAAAAGGTGCGAGTTTTCCATTTTCTCTGCCAATCCGCCTGGTTCTAAGATATTATCAGTTGAACAGTTTTTTAAAATAAAGATATGCTGCAATTAGTCCGATATATTAATTATTGCTGGGACGTAGTTAGTGGAGGACAATTTATGAGTGATACGATGCTGGCTGAATGCATTTATGTAAAACGAAGAAAAAGTGACTTCGGAGAAGGCCGCACCTCAAGGGAGTGTGTTTTAGAAACGCTCTGGTTCCCGCATAAAGCCGGAGAGGGCTTCGTGGAGCTTTTCCCCATAACGGATGATCTTAAGCGTGTCTTGATGATAACGGAAAAGATCCCTGTCGACGAATTCAATGAGGAATTTTCCATGAGGGAAAACAGCAGGGACATCTATCTTGAGTTGAAAAAGACAATCCCATAGCATTCAATGGAATCTGGAAACATCGATCTTTCCAGACTCAAAGAATAAATACCCTGCCTTCAATCAACAATCAAACTACTTTCCCGATACGCAGGTCAATCAGTGTCCTTTGCCATGTAAACCTTAAGCCCATTGAGTTCCGACATGTATGCGTCATGGCTCTTTTCGTCTTCCAGTAAATGCGACAAGAGCAATTTAGGGATAGGCAGGGTGGTCATATTAACCGCCTGCTCGGCAGTAGCTATGGCATTTTTCTCGATCTCGATATGTTTCTCTATGAAGGTATCCACTATCCTCATATCATCAGTGCTGAACGTGACTGTTGAATCAAGACTGAGCCGGATTGCCTCCAGGATATGTTTGTGTTTTTCCGAGTCGAGCTTTAACAGATCAATCATCGCCTTGACCATGGGATTCTTGCTGCTGTTCATTAAGCTGTTCGCCGTATTGATAGTGCCTTCCTCCATCACTATCCACCTTTTTATCAGCTCTTCAAATTTTTGTCTGTTTGCAGATGAAGTCATAAACTTTCCTCCTTTATTTGTTGGCTTTAGAAAATTGTATCACATGATTTGCCCCGCCGCAAAAATATTTTCGATGTGAAGTTAATTTTCAGCGAACTGACCTGACGGGACAGTTGACAACCCATCCGTCATGTGTTAATTAACCAGTATAATTTGAAATAGTTTTGTATTTTCCAAAGGAGGACCCAAATGGACAGCAATGCAAATAAGAAAATAGCAGGGGCATTAGTGATCGGAGGCCTTGTGGGCGCAGGGCTTGCTTTGCTTTTTGCGCCGCAGTCAGGGAAAAAGACAAGAAAAGACATTTCGAGGTTCACGAGGAATGTTGTTGATGAGGCAAAGGACATGATCGAAGACGCAACAGAATCCGTTAAGGAACTGACTGACAGGATCAGCGACAGGATATCGGACCTTTCGTCATCGCGCAGAGAGCTTGCAGAGGACGCAAAGAAAAAGATTGCAAAGACGCTTGAAAACGTACAGAGGTCTATTGAAAAGCAGAAAGAGAAATTCATCTGAGAACTTTCTCTATTCCCTCTTTTTCATCTCTCCTCTGCAACCCTTCACCCTTAGTAGTAATTAAACAGGTGAGGCCCCGCTCCTGCAGGGGCATGGTGTACTTCCATTGACACGTGCATATCAGGCCTATGCAGGAAGATGGGCCGGCGAAGGATGTATTGTCCTGGACAAGGAAACAAGAGAAAAGAAGATGATGAGACCACTAATAAGCTGCTTCAGGCCCTCCTCAAAAAAGAGGGCGCCGTTGAATCCGCGTTAAACGGCAGGGAGGCGCTCGATAAAGTCACCCATGGGTTTTTTAACGCCATCATTTCCGATATTGAAATGCCTGTAATGGACGGAATTGAATTTTATAAAGAAGTCTCAAGGGCCGACCCGTTAATGCAGGAGCGGTTCCTTTTTTTCACTGGCTCCTATTCCCCTGAGCATCTCGACTTTCTGCGCGAGAACCATCTGCGGCATCTTAAAAAGCCTGTGCCGATGAAGAGCATAATACAGGCTGTTCATGAAATACTCTACAGTTCTAAAGTGCCCTGAAAAATCATTGGCCGGTTGACCTGTCTGCTTGTTCTGAAAATTTGTTAAAATAATGCGGACACTACGCAAGGACAGCTCGTTTTTATTTAACATGGTCAGGTTAACGTTTTATTATAAAGATGGATGCTGGTTATGCGATACAGCAGAAGAGCTGTTGAACGGGCTCAAGGCGAGGTACGACATCAGAATTGACAAAAAAGCTATTGACTCCAATGATGAACTCTATGAAATGTACAGGTTTGACATCCCCGTGTTTGAATTCAGGGACGGTTCAATGCTTCACGGGCGTATAAAGAAACAGGACCTTCTGGATAAACTCGAAGAAAACAAAGAATAAAGTAACGCCGGCATTTATCCGATAATAAACCTGTTGATAGTCAAAGGGAAAGAGGCTTGATGCAGTTTATCAGGAAAGAAGAGGACCGCGAAGGGAGAAATGCTTAACAGGTTATATATTGTAACAGTCTTTTTATTGATATCAGGCTGTGTAACTGTGCCGCCCATACAGCATGACTTGCAGGCTGAAGAGAAGTATGCCGCGGTTTACGGCGACGTCTGGCAGCTGGTAACTGGCTTTCTCTCGGATGAAAATATCTCTGTGAAGACCGGAAATAAAGAATCGGGGGCAATACTGACCTCCGAGGTCGAGGTCCCATACGAAGGTTTTCAGTATGTGTCGGACTATTGCGACTGCGGCCGGCTTGGAGGTTTATATGTTTATCATGAAATCAAGGGAGAATATAAAATCCAGATATCGAGGCTCGCAGAAAAGGTAGCCGCCATTAGAATAGATTCGCGCTACAGGGCGTCTTTATGGCTTGGGGAGGACTTCGTCGGCTGGGTGCCGTGTGAATCGAAAGGATATTTCGAGAAGAAGTTATTTGAGCAGCTGACTTCCAAGTTTAAAACCTACCAGGAGGAGAAAGATAAAAAACCTGCAATAAAAGAAAACATTCCAACCTCCCCCCCGGATAAAAATGAGCCGGATGTTTCTCCCTAAGAAAGTATCGAACTTCGCAGTGAAGTCAATTATTGATTTCTTAGAGTGTCTTCGATTTTTCCGGCAGCACATAAGGCCATGAGAAACATGCCCAGCATGCTTCCGACTACTAATCCCAGCACAAACATTATCATGGGGCCCCCAATGTTTAATTGTTTACACTTAAATTAAGTTCTATAAAATTATTAAAATTATAGTGCAAATAATATACCCGAACAAATAAATTATATTTATAATTTTATGCTCCTACAGGGACTTGGATAAAAAAGAGCATGTCATTTTATTTATCAATTTTAGACTTATTTTTTTGATGAAAATTAACAGTCATATTGGCAGCATTTTGTCAGTATGACAGTGATAAAACCGCACGCAAATTAATGCCTGCGCCGGTTTATTTATGAATTTTTGGAGTAAGCCATGGTTCAAAGACATCTTGAACCGTAATGCGTGATGCGTAAAGTGTAATGGGTTGAAATGAATAACTCATTACGACTGGGTAAAGGATTCAAGGGTTAGAGGGGGGATTCGGTGGGAAACCCCTTGAACCCTTACCAGTTTGATTTTTTCCGTGCTACCGCACATCAACTCCCGGATCTATTGATCTTGCCAAGCGCATCCCTTAGCTCATCTTCACAGTATGAATATACCAGATTTGCATTCAGCACAAACGGAATGTTCTGGATACGCTTCATATTTTCCATTTGATCATAGATGCTCTTGCCTTCGATCGTTACGATAATCTTCCCCTGAGCGTCGTAAAAGTGCACCTCGCAGAAGTCAATCGCATCAATTTCTGCTATTACTCTTTCAGTATGTACAGGAGCTGTCCTCACAACAATACTCGATACATTCATGTCTTACTCCCTGTTTATTTTTATAAGGTTTGATGTCATTCACGCAAGCGAAGCGCGTCGGGGATCCTGCTTCAAGAAGATTCCGGACATTCATCCTTCGCAGTGCTATGGAGAACGGAAGCCGGAATGACAGATAAGTATCTTTCAACTTCATCTATTCCGCCTTAACGCCTTCATTCAGGGTGTCCAATAAATTGGACCTGTATTTGCCTTTCTTGCTCCTGAACTCGCTCTTGAAAAGGTTCTTCACCGGGGGCGTTATAGTCGTCTGTATGGCATGACACTGCATGCAGTTGTAGCGTTTGCCGTCGAGATTGCCTGCGAGGTCTTTCCCCGTGTCAAGATCGAAAAAGTGTGATTGAGGTATCGCGGTTGCCCCCGTGGCTGACACGGCATCAGGCATATGGCAGCCCATGCACATGTTGTCGGTCCGAGCTATCGGCAGCATTCCAGTTATGTCGTGTGAGATAAGAGGAGGGCTGTTCTCAAATGACCTCTCGAATTTCTTCCCTGTTCCCGGTTCTTTTGTAATAGGCGCTCCACGGGCCGGAAGCTCCTTGCTTTCATCATAAAGTGTCTCTTTCCTCAAGCCGAGCTCCTCCTCTGTAAATGCCTTCCCGGTCTGCGCATATACAAGGGCCGCCCATAATAAAACAATTGCGGTCAGGGCGACCGTCAGCACTATGTAGATTTTTCTTGACATGGATACCTCCTCCTTCATTCTCATTAATATTTTTTTGAATATATATTGCCGAACTGTACGGCATTGTCCTTGCAAACCTCTACGCACCTTCCGCAGTTTATGCATTCACCTGAAAGGACCGCGCCGCTCTGTTTGCCGACCATGTGCAGGACCTGGCGTTCAGGACAGATGTCCAGGCATTTCATACACAACGTGCATTTGTCTTTATCGTAGCAAATCCTCAAAAAACCGAACCTGCCTGTCAGGGCGTAAAAGCCGCCTAATGGGCAGACATGTCCGCAGAAGCCGTTCTTTACCGCAAAGAGATCAAACAGGAATACAATTAGCATAAAGCTCCATCCAAAGCCCATTCCGTAAATTATCCCCCTGTGCAGCGCGCCTATCGGGCTTACCCATTCAAAGGCGGCTACGCCGAGAACAGCGGAAAGTATCAGCGACAATCCGGTCATCCAATACCGCGTTTGTCTTTTGATCTCCCATGATTTCCATTGTTCGTCAAACTTAAACAGCCTTCTTAATTTATTAGCTAAGTCACTCAACATGTTTACGGGACAGACCCAGCCGCAAAAGAGCCTGCCGCCGGTTAAGGCATAGAAGAGAAAAATTATTACTGCCCCGATAATTGCATCTTTAGCAAGCGCGGCCCCGGCGAATGAATTCTGCAGGACCGCAAAAGGGTCAGACAGCGGAATTGCATTAAGCGCCCTGGCGGAACTCAGATCGCCTCTTAAGACCTTCCAGTCAAACGCATTGCCCGCAAAAAAGAGGAATAGTATTCCGACCTGCGAGAACCTTCGTGCTATGAGATATTTATGTTTCATAGTTTTTTTTAGTTGTTAGTCAAAAACCAATCCCTAACCCCTAATCCCCAATCCCTTTTTTCAAAACTCCTCATTCAGATAATCCTCCGGCTTTTTACTGCTCCGTGGGGTCTGCGTTGTAACGTCCTCAGTAACATCTTTCAAACGCTCTTCATCGCGTTTGTCCCAGCCTTTCGAGTATCTCAAACTTGACTCTCCCATTGCTATCTCTCGCGGAAGGACGAAGATAGACGCCTTTTGAGTGACACATGCCTTTTCACAAAGCCCGCACCCCGTGCATGCGCTGCTGTGAACAACAGGGGCCAGTATTGCATGTTTTCCTGTCCTCTCATTTCTTGTGTAATCAACTGTAATGGCTTTATCAATGAGGGGACACGTCCGGTAGCAGGCGTCGCACTGGATCCCGAAATAGGCGATACATGTTTCCCTGTCAATTACCGCAAGCCCCATCTTTGCCAGATTAATATTCAGTCTCATTTCTCCGCCTTCGTCCTTTTCACTGACAAGGGATTTATCAAGCGCGCCTGTAGGACAGGCCGGTATGCACGGGATGTCCTTGCACATGCGGCATGGAGCTGTCCTTGGGGTGAAGTAAGGAGTTCCAATCGGCTTATGGTCTCCCGGTTTGGCGAGCGCAAGAGCATCATAGGGACATGCCTCAACGCACATGCCGCATTTTATGCAGGAGGCGAGAAACTCTTTTTCGCGCAGCGCTCCGGGCGGCCTCAATATTAAAGGAGCTGATTTGCCTTCTTCAATAAACCCGGCCCACCCAAGTCCTCCAGCGGTTGCAAGGCCGAGGCTTTTGATACTGTTAAGTAGAAATTTTCTTCTTTCAGGCATCATGTCTCTCGTTGTGTTTTCACAGTAGGGGCGGGTTTCAAACCCGCCCCTACGTTCTCATGCCTTGTAGATTTTCACCGCGCATTTTTTATAATCCGTCTCTTTGGAGATTGGGCAGGTAGCGTCGAGCGTTACCTTGTTTATCAGGACGTGCTCATCAAACCACGGGACAAAGATCAAACCCGTCGGCGGGTTATTGCGTCCCCTTGTATCAACGTGCGCCTTGACCTTTCCCCTCCTTGATTCTATCCAGATGAGGTCGCCGTCTTTGACTTCATATGACTTAGCGTCTTTCGGGTTCATGAAACAGACCGCCTCAGGCACTGCGCGGTATAATTCAGGCACGCGCATTGTCATTGTCCCGCTGTGCCAGTGTTCAAGCACTCTTCCGGTAGAAAGCCACAACGGATATTCGTTATTCGGTATCTCGGCGGGTTCAATGTAGTGTCTCAGGAATATCTTCGCCTTGTTTGGAAGCTTGACCTTCTCAGTGCCCTTTGGACCCATGAGGTCACCGGACGGAAGTTCCTTGAACGCCTTTCCGTAGAAGGCGAATTGCCCGCGGTTCTCCGCTTTGGCGTACGGGTCATACTCCGCGTTGAATCTCCAGAGCGTCTCTTTACCGTCAACCACAGGCCATCTCAATCCCCGCACATTGAGATATGTGTCAAAGTCCGCGAGGTCATGCCCGTGCCCGAGGCCGAATTTCCTGTATTCCTCCCAGAGATATTTCTGGAGGAAGAAGCCGTAACCTTTAAAGCCCTCGACCTTTCTCTTGTCGCCTGCGGCTTCCGAATTCAGAAACCCTTTGCCCACAGGGTCAGGCCATTTAAATGTCTTCGCGTCACTGTTTGCAAACAGCACATCAAAGAGTGTGTCGGTCTCTTTATATCCCATGGCCTTTGCCTTTTCCATAACATTCGGGATGGTGACCTCAGGTGAGATTTTAAACTCCTTCCACACTTCAGCCAATGTGAACATCTTTGAGAACTCAACCATCTGCCACGTGTCGGACATCGCATGGCCGACAGGCGTGACCTGTTGACGCCAGTGTTGTGTTCTTCTTTCGGCATTGCCGTACGCGCCCCATTTCTCAAATATCATCGCGCTCGGCAAGATCAGGTCCGCTACCTTCGCGGAGATCCCCGGATACGCCTCCGACACAACGATGAAGTTGTCCATCTCCCTTGCCGCGGTTATCCAGTGATTTACATTGGCGGTGTTCTGCCACGGGTTGTTTACCTGGACCCATACCCACTTTATCTTTCCGTCTTCAAGATCTCTCATGATCTTTACATAGTGCGAACCCGGCACGGGATTCAAAGTGCCCTCGGGCAGCTTCCATATTTTTTCCGTGACCTCCCGGTGCTTTGGATTTGCGACAACCATGTCCGCGGGAAGCCTGTGTGAAAAGGTGCCGACCTCTCTCGCGGTGCCGCAGGCGCTGGGCTGTCCTGTCAGGCTGAACGCGCCGTTGCCCGGCATGGACTGTTTGCCAAGAAGCAGATGCACCGTGTAAGCCTGTTCGTTGACCCAGGTGCCGCGCACGTGCTGGTTAAATCCCATGGTCCAGAAACTGACGACCTTTCTGTCCTTAGCAGCGTAAAGGTCTACGAGCGTAACGAGTTTCTTTTTGAACTCCTCAAGAGGCTCATCAGCGTCTCCCTTTGCAAGCTCCGCCACAAAATCCAGCGTGTACGGCTCAAGCCCCTTTTTGAAATCATCAAAGCTTATCAGCCAGTGATTGTCCGGCGTCTTGGCGTTCTTCATTTCCATCTTCTGCCCCTCCTGGATGCCGAGGGAGCTCATGGCCTGCGCCTCTTCTTTCGTGATTATTTTGAACGCCTCCATGCCCGCGGTATCAAGCTCGCCGGGTTTGTATTTAGCATGAGTTACTTGGGGGCGCAGTCCGTACCCGATGTCTACGGGGCCGGTTGCGAACACGCAGTTGTTGTCAACGAAATTCCGGTCAATCGCGTCAGGACGGTTATAAACGATCTCACGCGTAATGTAATTTAGTATTGCAAGATCAGTGTTGGGTTTAATTATGATCTCCACGTCCGAGATGCTGGAGCACCTGTTTGCGAAGGTAGAAATATTTACGATCTTTACCCAATCGGGTTTGCTCAGTTTTCTATCGGTCACTTTTGACCAGAGCACAGGGTGCATCTCAGCCATGTTCGCGCCCCATAGAATGATTGAATCCGCATAATGCATATCGTCATAATTCCCGGCCGGCTCATCAATGCCGAAGGTCTGCATGAATGCCGCGACAGCGCTCGCCATGCAGTGTCTCGCGTTCGGGTCAATATTGTTGCTCCTGAATCCACCCTTCATTAATTTAACAGCAGCGATCCCCTCCATGATCGTATACTGTCCCGAACCGAAGACCGCTACTCCGGTGGGACCGAGCTCGGTGTAAGATTTTTTGAATTGCTTTGACATTTCCTCAAAGGCCCTTTTCCATGTGACCGGTTTGAATTTCCCCTTCTTGTCGAACTCGCCTTTTTCATTTACTCTCAAAAGGGGTTCGGTAAGACGGTCCGCGCCGTACATGATCTTTGCGTTGAAATAACCCTTGATGCAGTTAAGCCCCATGTTTACAGGCGCGGCAGGGTCTCCCTTGACTGCGACGATCATGTCGTTCTTTGTCGCGACCATGATGCCGCACCCCGTACCGCAGAACCTGCATACGGCCTTGTCCCATTTCCATCCTGCCTGCGTCTCTTTCGCAGCAGCTAATAATTCATCCGGCACGGCCATTCCGATGGCCGTTGCAGCGCTTACCGCCGCAGTGGTCTTTAGAAAATCTCTCCTTGACACCAACATGGTGGCCTCCTAACCCGGCGATGCCGGAATAAATTTTTTTACCACAGAGGGCACAGAGGACAGAGGAAATGATGGAAAAAGAACTCCGTGCCTCAGTGCGCTCTGTGGTTAATTTTTAAACTACTTGTAGCGTTCCTGAAATTCCTTGACGCGTTTCGCGCGGTCGGCTTTGGCAGCCGGGTCCTCTTTGCCGATAGCCCAGTTATGATTCGGGGTATTCATAACTTCAGTAAGCATCGCCTCAAGCTCACCCGCGAACTTCTGCGCGTTTGCATCTTTGCTGGTCTTGCCCATTTCTATGACTTCCTTTAATTCAGGAACATATGAGCCGTACCAGTTCCTTGCAAGGTCGTAATTGCCGTGCCACTGCGTGTAGTCCGGAGCCATCATCGAAGCTGCATGACGCACACGGCGGCCTTCATGATGCCAGAGCTCAAACCAGGTGTAGTCGATCTTCTGGGCGAATGCCGCATACTCACTGCCCTTGACAGCCTTCAGCACGTCAGTTGCCTTCTTGAAAAGCTTCTCGCCGGGCTTGGCCCATTTGTCGCTGTAAAGGTCAAGCTGGGCCTCGTATTGGATATAGAACGCCTTGACGAAGTTTACGTTATGGCATGACGCGCACACTTTTTCCATGTTCGCCTTGCGCATATCACCCGTGATAGCGGCTGAGGGAAGATTCCACGCCTTGTCGGTTTCATGGGCCTGCTTTAACTGCGGCGGACGGTTGTTCCATTTAATGCGCAGCCCGACGTTGTGTGTGACCGGCATGTCACTGGTTGCCGACATATGGCAGGTTGCGCATGTAGGGGCCGCGGAATAATCCTCGCCCGAGATCCATTTGGCGGATTCGAGGTTCATCCTCTCCTTGTTAGCGTAATAATTGATGCCGTGCTTTGATTCCTGGTAGATTTCTATCTGCGGATGGTCGGGGCCCATGTGGCATCTGCCGCAGTTTTCAGGCTGGCGCGCCTGCGCCACTGAAAATTCATGACGCTGGTGGCATGCCGTGCAGCTGCCCTCAGAGCCGTCAGGATTTACACGTCCCATGCCTGTGTTGGGCCACACAGCCGGGTCCGGCTTTCCGTTCTTGTTGATCTTTACAACAGAGCCGTGGCACTGCCAGCAGCCGTTTACAGCCGCCGCTGAAATGCCTTCAGGAAACGCCTCTGTCTTCATGCCCCGGTTGCCTTCAGCGACTTCGGCAAGCGTGTTGTCCAGGGAACCCATGATACGGCCTGCCTTTGAGTGATGCGAATTCTCAAATTCGTCCACTTCCCTTTCATGGCATTTGGAGCAGTCCTTTGGCGACACGATAACTGAAATCAATTTACCTTCATGCTCGAAGGCATCCACGTCTCCTTTTTGCGCCTCATGGCATTCAAAGCAACCCACATTGGCGCGATAATGTTTGCTCCTGCCCCACTCCTGATAAATATTGACCGTGGTCTGGGTGTGGCAGGTTACACATTCCTGGCTGGCTTTAGAGAGTTCTTTTGGTATATTGATCCTTGTCTCGGCGAATACGCTTGTTGTCCAGATGAGCATGATACCTATTAATAACTTAACTATTTTTGACATCTTACCCTCCCAAGTATTTGTCCGCCCCTGAATCTGAAAAATTCAGGCGCAATGTTTGTAAGTTAATTGAATTAATAAACTAAGACTTGATCACCCCCTTTTTTCAGTTCCGGGACAAGAGGGCACTCAACCTGTTCCTCCTCTTGTCTTCCATTAGCACAATGAATCCGTCGAGTCAATATTTATAACAGTTGCTTATTCCGCAATTTGTATTTGCATCAATTGCAATTTCAAATGGCCGTGCGGCGTCTTTAAATTTGCTGACTATCTGATTAAAGGTTAACAGGTAGTTTTGTAAATGTGATGTAAAAGTGTGTAAAGGATCTGTAAATTTTGGAAGGTGTGATTCAGCAGGCTGTTATTCTTTAAACATATAGCCCGCGCCGGACACAGTGAGGATGTATTTTGGATTTGAAGGGTCTTTCTCGATCTTTTGCCTGAGATGCTGGATATGCACGTCTATCACCCTGCTCCATGAATAAATCTGGGAGCCTTTCCAGGCGGATTTCCTGATCGTGTCCCTGCTTAATGCCTCCCCCCGGTGGTTTATAAAAAAACAAAGCAGCTCAAATTCCTTTGGAGTAAGGTCAATCTTCTTCCCTGAGACAGTGACAAGGTGTTTTTTGAAATCGACCTTGATGCTGCCGATGCTAATTTCTTCTTTTGTGACCTGAGGGCCCGCCCGCCTGAGGCAGGCCTTTATTCTTGCCAGAAGCTCAAGAGTCTCAAAGGGCTTTACCACGTAATCATCAGCTCCGCTTTCAAGGCCGATGACCTTGTCAGAGACCTTGTCCCTCGCGGTAAGCATTATGACCGGAATTTGTGGAAAATCTTTTCTCAAACCCCGGCAGATCTCAATGCCGTCTCCATCGGGCAGGGTAAGGTCAAGAAGTATGAGGTCGGGGGGGTATTCAGATATCAGGGACTGCGCCTTTGCCCAGTTGTCTGCCGTATCAACCTCATATTCATTGAGCTGAAGATTTGCCTTGAGCACCTTTAATATGTCTTTGTCGTCGTCAACAGCAAGGATTCTGTGGTGCATCTTCTTATCCTGAAAAAAACTTATTAGCCACGAATTTTCACGAATTGACTCGAATAAAATCAGGAACAGATTTCGCTGATACGCAGATAAGTTTATTTTCTTTCATCTTGATAATCTGCGTTTTCGCGTCCGGTTTTATTTCTTGTTTCTTTCGTGATTATTCGTGCATATTCGTGGCTACCTTCCTTCTCTTAGGCAATGTGAAATAAAACGTGCTGCCCTTCACATCTTCACCGCTTATCACGTTAATTTCACCGTGATGCGCCTCGATTATACCTTTGCATATCGCAAGTCCGAGGCCGGTGCCCTGTTTTCTGCCTATTGTATAAAATTTGTCAAAGATTTTTTTCTGGACCTCAGCCGGGATGCCGGGGCCTTCGTCTTTTATCGAGACTGTAACGTTATCTTTATCCTCTGTAAATGAGACAGTTATCTCCGAGTCATCAGGGCTGTAGTTAATCGCGTTTGAGAGGAGATTTATCAAGACCTGTCTTATCCTGTCTTCATCGGCATGAATAAATATACCTGCGGCAGCCGTTATCCTGAACGTGATATTTCTTTCAATTGCTGTGGCGTGGAAACCAGTGACCACCTCTTTAATAAGAGATGGCAAGTCAACCTCTCTGAACTCCAGATCAAAGATCCCTGACTCAATACGCTCGATATCCAGAGTGTCATTAACCATCCGTATCAATCTGTCGGAGTTGTTTTTTATCACATCAAAAAATTCCTGAAGGTCATCTGCGCTTTTGCCGGTTTTGGGGAGCATTGAAAACCTTGCCGTTATATAATCCATCGCACCTTTAATGGAGGTCAACGGGGTCCTGAGCTCGTGTGATACCTTTGCGATAAAATCGGATTTTCTCTCATTCAATTCAGTAAGCCGCGCGTTCGCGTCCGCAAGGCTTTTCGTTGCGCTCTGCACCTTGTTTTCAAGGTCGGTATGATATTCCCCCAGAGATTTTGACATCGCAACAAAGGCCGTGGTGAGGTCCTCAAGCTCATCGCCGGTCCTCGTCACAGGGACCCCGGTCCCCCTGCCTTTTGAGAGGTCCCTCATGGACAGCTTCAACTGGTTTACGGGGCGCAGCACAAGCTCCTTCATCATAATAAACAGGACCAGCATCAGGGTCGCAATAGTGGCTGCGCTTGATAAAATGATAGTCCTTTTTTCAGAGTCTATCATTGAGAGGGCGTAATCCATGGGAATAGACACGCTGATAGCCCCCCTTATGTCTCCGACTTTATAGCCTTGATGCTCATGACATTTAAGGCAGGGCTGCTCAACATACAGCGGCGCTATGTAGCGGTAAAAATGTGACGGCCCTATTTTCTCCACGGTTGAAGATTCCTTTGTCCGGTTTGATTCAAACGCCATCAACGCGGTCCTCTCGAACTCATCAGGCGCGTTCTTAGGATTTATCAGTTTCAGGCTCGTTATATTGAACCAGTAGGCCCCTGACTTTTTGGCGTATTCCGACAGTTCCTTGGTCACCATGGCAGGGCTTTCTTTTATATATTTTTTGCCACTGATGGCCTCCATTTCCGGCTCGGAGAGATAGGGGTTCGGTTTTTTCCAGGGCATTTTCTCTACAAAAATGCCGCCGTGGTCTGCGATCCATCTCCGGGTAAGCACGATTTGCGCAAACAAAGTCTTTGCCTGCGTATCAAGCTGTTCAATGACGAGTTTCCTGTCCTTCTCCAGGATCAGGTAGGTTGACAAGCTCATGGCTATGGTCAGTACGACAGCCGTGCCTATAACGAATTTAAGGCTGAGGCTGATCTTTAACGCCCTGAACTCTCTTAAGAATGTCCTTATTTTTCGCATAACATCTTAAAAAGATTATACATTACATTTCCGTGAAAATAGTCAGTAGATTTTATTGAATTGAATATCATAAACTAAGGTCAGTTATGTTAGCGGCAGTTTGTTTTATATCAATTCTTCTTGTCCCATCACTCGCCCACGCATGGGGCCCCCTTACACATGTTTATCTCGGTTATCAGGTGCTGGACGTGGGAGCGGCCCTTATTCCCGCAGGTGTATACGGTATTTTAAAAAGATATAAAAGCGATTTCCTGTACGGCAATGTAATAGCCGACATAATCCTCGGCAGGAGGTTTCAGGGGCATGAGAAAAATTCCCACAGCTGGGACATCGCATGGAAGTTACTTGAAGCCTCAAAGACAAACCGGCAAAAGGCATTCGCTTACGGTTACCTGACCCATCTTTGCGCGGACACTGTTGTTCATAACAACAGGTCAACAATGATGCCTTTTGGACATCCGATTTTTGAGGTAAAGGCTGACAGCCTGATCGACAAGAAATATAGAACAGCGCTCAGAGAACTTGACAAGGTCATGCAAAAAAGACATGACCTTTTTCTTGAGGACAATCTTGAAAGCCACTTCTTTTCTTTTAAAACCAATAAAAGGATATTCAAGAGCTTTCTCGTGCTGTCGCGGCTGCCCAATTACTCCCCGATCTCCAATTTTATCGATGACCGGTTCCCCTATGAGATACCTGTGGAGGATATCAATAATTTCCAGCAGGAGGCTGTCTCAAGGATGCTGGAATTGCTGAGTAACGGCAAAGATTCAGAAGTGTTAAAAGAGCACCCCCTGGGAAGATATCAAAGAAAAGCCTCTTAGTCCGGCCCGGTTGCCCCAAATGAAAACCGGTTTCGATTTCTTATTTGAAGCAACGATTCCCTTTCATCGCGTTTTTGGATGAGGCCATCCGGTTTGTTGACTTACTTTTAATCTATCTTTAAACTTATTGTTCATGAAACAGATCGTTATTGACAACGTCCGGAACGCACTGGAAAACCTTAAAGAAAAGTGGGGCCTTGCCGGGATCCCCGATGTCGATGTTGAGGTCCCTAAAAATGAAGCAATGGGAGACTTCGCCACCACAGTGGCAATGGGGCTGACTAAGACCCTAAAAAAACCTCCGAGAAAAATTGCCGAGGAGATTGTTGAAGCCATAAAAGCAGGGGCACGTCGTGACGTGCCCGATGGCATCTTTGAAAGTATCGAAATAGCAGGGCCCGGATTTATTAATTTCAAATTCAGGAGGGAATTTTTTTACAGGGAATTTGAAAGGCTCCTGACAGAAAGGCATTCAGCGCTGAGGACTGATATCGGGAAAGGCAGAAGGGTGCAGGTCGAATTTGTCAGCGCAAATCCCACAGGGCCGCTTCATATCGGTCACGGAAGAGGCGCGGCTGTAGGCAATGCGCTGTGCAATATTTTGAAGGCGGCAGGCTTTGATGTGCAAAGGGAATTCTACATCAATGACGCCGGGCTTCAGGTCAAACACCTTGGGAGGTCTGTGTACGCGCGCTATCAGCAATCACTGGGGAACAATGTCCCATTCCCTGAAGACGGGTATAAGGGCGGGTATATTCAATCCATTGCTGATGAGTTTATTAAAAGGGCCGGCGATAAGTATCTTAACAAAACGTTTGAAGAGTGCGGGGCATTTTTCACAAACGTTGCTTACAAGAAGATGCTCGCCGATATCGCGCAGGACCTGAGAGACTTCGGCATTGTCTTTGACAGATGGCAAAGTGAAAAAGATCTTTATGAGAAGCCGGAAGACAAAAGTCAGAAGCCGGAAGTGGAAAGATCGATAGACGATTTGGCGGGCCGTGGATATATTTATCAAAAAGATGGAGCTGTGTGGTTCAAGTCTACTCTCTTTGGGGATGATAAAGACAGGGTAGTTGTGAAGCGGGACGGCGAATACACATACTTCGCCTCTGACATCGCATATCATAAAGACAAGCTCGACAGGGGATTTGATACAATTATTGATATATGGGGGGCTGACCACCACGGTTATATACCAAGGCTTAAATCGGTGCTTGAGGCGTTCGGCCTGCCCAGGGAAAAATTCAGGGTCATACTTATTCAGATGGTGGCGTTACTAAGGCATGGCGAGCCGGTCCAGATGTCGAAAAGGTCCGGGGAATTTGTAACTTTGCGCGAGGTAATTGACGAGGTCGGCGCGGATACCACGAAATTCATTTTCCTTACCCGGCGGGCAGACAGCCAGCTTGAATTTGACATAGAGGTTGCGAAAGAACAGTCAGCGGAGAACCCGGTCTTTTATGTCCAGTACGCGTTTGCAAGGATATCGAGCATCTTCAGGCAGGCGATGGAACGAGGCGTAGGGGCGGGTTTCAAACCCGCCCTGGCAGAAGAAGCAAAAGAAGACGTATGGGCGAATCTTGCTCCCGCCCTGTTAAAAGAAGATGAAGAACTTTCCATCATCAAAAGGCTCCTTCAATACCCGATGGTTTTTGAAGGAGCGGCGCTTTCAATGGAGCCGCACAGGATAACATATTATCTCCAGGAGCTTGCCGGCATGTTTCACTCGTACTACAATAAGCACAGAGTGATATCGGATGACGCGGAACTAACAAAGGCACGGCTCTCTCTTTGCAGCGCCGTTCAGATAGTGCTTGAAGAAGGCCTGAAAATTTTAGGCGTCAGCGCACCGGAGAGGATGTAGAGACACAGAAGAAATTATAGAAATATATCCACAGATTACACAGATGTGCACAGATTCTTAAAATAGAATTCCCATGTTAAGATTTTTTATCTGTGTCATCTGCGAAATCTGTGGATGAATTCTTTGAAACGAGAATGGAGGCACAGTGTTATACATTACAGCTTTAATCATTCACGTAGTCGCTGTTATTGTCTGGATCGGAGGGGTGGCGTTCGTCACCATGATCACGTTCCCGATGATACAGAGGGGAAGCAGCTCTCTTGAACAGGTGATGATGTTTCAGGGAGTGGAACACCGCTTCTCAAAGATAGCGAAGGCGATGGTCATACTCGTCGGGCTTTCAGGCCTGTATTTAATTAATGAAAAAGGGTTGAGCTTCGGCGCGTGGGTAATGATTATCGTCTGGGCCTTTTACGCGTCTCTTTTATTCGGCCTCGAAAAAATTATCTTCAAGAAGATCTTCGCAGCGCCCACGGGGGAAGAAATCGACACAAAGAGGATATTTTTAATACTGCAGGTCTTTCACTGGGTCATACTCGCGCTGAGCTTTACCGCTGTTGCCGCGGGGATATGGACAGCGCACTATTAAGTTTATCAGGAGTTAGTACGGGCGAACAGCCGTTCGCCCGTACACGATCATAATTGCAATTTAATAAAATAACATCGGACAACAACGTGCGTCTCGGGCAGATTCATACCCGGCGCGGCATCATAAACACCCCTGCCTTTATGCCTGTCGGCACCAGTGCGACCGTCAAGGCGATGAATCAGGACGAGATGAAAGATCTCGGCGCGGAGGTCCTTCTTTCCAATACATACCATCTTTATCTGCGTCCCGGCCATGAAATAATCAAACAGCTTGGCGGGCTTCATAAATTCATGAGCTGGAAGGGCCCCATTCTCACTGACAGCGGCGGGTTCCAGGTATTCAGCCTCTCGCCTTTGCGAAAAATAAGAGATGACGGGGTAGAATTCAGGTCGCACCTTGACGGCTCCACGCATTTTTTAACACCCGAACTCGCAATGGAGATCCAGGCAGCGTTAGGCTCGGACATCGCAATGGCCTTTGATGAATGCACCCCGTATCCGGCAACAAGGGAATACGCTCTGAACTCTTTGCAGTTGACCACAAAGTGGGCGAAGAGGTGTAAGGAAGCCGTAGGGGCGTATCGCGATACGCCCCTACAATTGTTCGGAATTGTGCAGGGCGGGGTATACGCCGACTTACGGAAGCAGAGCGCGGAAGAGTTGATCGAAATGGATTTCGACGGGTACGCCATCGGCGGGCTCAGCGTGGGAGAGCCGAAGGGATTAATGTATGAGATGATAAATTTCACGACCCCTCTTCTCCCCCAGGATAAGCCTCGCTACCTCATGGGTATTGGCGACCTGCTCGATGTGCTTGAGGCGGTCGCGGCAGGCATTGATATGTTTGACTGTGTGATGCCCACGAGAAACGCACGGAACGGGACCTTGTTTACCAGTAATGGAAGGATAAGCATTAAGCGTGAGGAATTCAAAAGAGACTCTGGGCCGCTTGATCCAAATTGTGAATGTTATACCTGTAAAAATTATTCGAGGGCTTATCTTCGACATCTCTTCATGAACAGGGAGATCCTCTCGATGAGGTTGAACACCCTGCACAATCTCCATTTCTATCTCGACTTTTTCAGGAAGATGAGGGACGCAATCGGCAATGGTGAATTCGTCAGATTCAGGAAAGAATGGACGCCGATACTGCAAAACAATTTTCATGAGGATTGATTTATGAAGATATTGATCATAGGCGGGACCGGGTTTATCGGGACACCTTTAAGCCGTGAACTGCGTAATGCCGGGCATACGGTTGTCGTCACCACAAGACGCCCGTCAGGTTCAAAAGATAAACTGACATGGAACCCGCCCGCCCTTATTTCTGCCGACACAATCTCAGGATTTGATGCCGTCATCAACCTTGCCGGTGAGCCGATTGCGCCGGGACGCTGGACAAAAGAGCGCAAAGAGCTCATCATGTCAAGCCGCATAAATACGACGCGCGCGCTTGTAGATTCAATGGAACCGGTATCTCCCTGTCTGATGCTGGCAAGAGGTGAGAGGAGAGATTTTCGCCCCGGAAAAACAGGGCCGAAAATTTTAATCAATGCCTCTGCTATCGGCTACTACGGCGCTCACTGGGATGAATACGTTACCGAGGAAACCCCGCCTGCCTCAGACTTCCTCGCAGAGGTCTGCAAGGCATGGGAGGCTGAGGCTTTGAGGGCGCGGGATTTTGACACTCGAGTTGTGCTTGTCAGGATCGGAGGTGTGTTGGAATCTGACGGAGGCGCGCTGCCTGAGATGATGGTCCCGTTTAAATTTTTTTTAGGCGGCCCTATCGGGAGCGGGAAACAATGGTTTTCATGGGTCCACAGGGATGACGTTGTCGGCATCATAAAATACGCGCTTGAAAATGAATCAGTCTCGGGCCCTGTGAATGCTGCCGCGCCTAATCCGGTCACAAACAAGGAATTCAGCTCCGCGCTCGGCAAGGCCCTTGGCAGGCCGTCGTGGCTTGCGGTTCCGGGTTTTGTTGTAAAATTAACTCTCGGAGAGCTCGGCGGCGTGCTCCTTACAGGGCAGCGGGTCCTGCCGGAGAAGGCATTAAAAGCCGGGTATCATTTTAAATATTCAGAAGTGAATGGAGCGCTAAATGCAATATTAAAGAAGGAGAAAATAAAATCATGAAGCTTGTCATGTTTTATGTACACGAGTGGTGGTATAAGACCGCGTCCAAGACTTTGCCTGATGTGCCTGATTTTGATAAAGAGGAATCCATGAAAGATGCAGAGGTAGTTTTTTACCACTCTGAGGCGGAGGATGAAACTAACAGAGACAGCGTCATTCAGAAGTTCGTCAAGAACACGAAATGGATTGCCGGTAAATTCAATACAAAAAATGTCGTGCTCCATTCATTCAATCACCTGTCTGCGAGCAAGTCGTCCCCGGAATTTGCGCAAGCCCTTCTTCAAGAAGTTGTGGAGAGATTAACAAGGACTGGCTATACGGTCATGACCACGCCGTTTGGTTATTTCAATGAATTCAAAATGCACGTGGCCGGGGATTCATTGGCAAAAGTGTATAAGGAGTTCTAATCTTTCCACTCCAAACTCTTCAGAAACTTTTTGTTCTCCAAAAACCAGTTGACCGTGTTTTCTACGCCCTTTTCAAGCGGCATCTTCGGCTTCCAGCCTAACATCTTTTTGGCCTTTTCTATGTGCGCCCAGGTGGCGGTTACGTCGGCAGGATGTCTCCTGAGGACTTTTCTTCTGGCTTTTTTACCGAGATGCTTTTCAAGAAGCCCGATCACATAATTGAGTTTCACGGGGTGGTCGCTGCCGAGGTTGATTATCTCGTAACCCATAGGCTTCAACGCCCTGATCGTGCCGTCGGCTATATCGTCAATATATGTAAAATCCCTTGTCTGGGTACCGTCTCCAAAAACCGGAATGGGCTTTCCCGCATCCATGTTCTTTACGAACTTGAAAATGCTCATGTCGGGTCTTCCGGCGGGACCATACACTGTGAAGTACCTCAACACGGTTATATCGAGGCCATAAAGATAATGATACGCATAACATAAAGCCTCGGCGCCTTTTTTAGTTGCAGAATACGGAGCAAGAGGGGTGTCGGTAATTGAGGTCTCCTTAAACGGCATATCCAGGGACGCGTATAAACTTGAGGTGGATGCCAGGACAAATTTTTTGACTTTATGGTCCTTGCAGCACTCAAGCAGGTTTAATGTGCCTTTTGTGTTCGTATCAAGATATACCCACGGGTCTTCCACGGACGCCCGTACTCCTGCCCTTGCCGCAAGATTAATGACCGCGTCGATTTTATTTTCCATAAAAACTTTTTTGAGCTTTTTATAATCACCGATGTCCACTTTATAAAAACTGAAATTCGGTCGGCTTTTTAATTTCCTGAGCCTCCATATCTTCAGGGCAGGGTCGTAGTAGTTATTGATATTGTCAACGCCTATCACCTTCCTGTTCTTCTCAAGCAGAAGCTGGGAGACCTTCCACCCTATAAATCCTGCGCAGCCTGTAACGAGAATGGTCCTGCCTTTAAAAACTGTTTTTGCCGATGGTTTCTTCATAGAAAATCCTCTTTCCCTTCTAAAAATATATGATTTGTTATAATACAGCAGAAAAACGTACAAAGACAATACATGCGAGATATAAACAAAGTTTAAGGGAGTGTATCTTGCTGGGCGGTTGATGAATTCGTCCCGGCTTTCTTTTTCTATAATTGTACAGGTTGAGCATACTATTGACATGCAATTTTTCAGGAAGATAATCAGGCTTACAAAGCCCTACTGGCGGAAGGTTGTGATTGGAATTGTCCTCAGCCTTCTTGTTTCCGGCATAACCGCGGCAATCGCATGGGCTGTCAAACCGGCGCTTGATGAAATATTAGCTGACAAAAACTATAAGTATCTGAAGCTCTTCCCGCTCGGTATTTTTCTGCTTATTTCATTTAAGGGTGTTTTGAACTATGGACAGAATTATTTAATGAAGGCCGCCGGCCTGCAGCTTGTGAGAGATATGAGGAACAGGCTGTTTAACCACGTACTTAACCTTCCGGTCGGCTATTTCACAAAAGAATCTTCTGGCGTGATCATTTCAAGGATCATGTATGACGCGGAAGCCCTGAGAAGCTTGATGTCGGATATCTTAAAAGCTTTTGTGCTTGAAATACCCACGGTAATATTCCTTCTTGGCCTCGCGTTTTACAGGAGCTGGAGCTTGACTTTGATGACTCTGGCGCTGCTTCCTTTAATGGCGTACAGCACAAGAACATTGGGCAAGAGCGTCAAGAAAAAAAGAAAAGAGGCCCAGAGGAAATTGTCCTTCCTGACACAAAAAGTCGGTGAGAGTATTTTGGGAGTGCGAATAATCAAGGTCTTCAACCGTGAGAGATCAAAGGGCGATAATTTCAGCGACGAAAACCGCAGATACTACAGGGAGTTGTTGAGGGTTGAAAGATATAAAGAGTTCATAAAACTTGCAATTGAGATCATTACCGGCCTGGGCATTGCCGTTATTTTGTGGTACGGCGGCAATATGGTGATGAAAGGGACTATTACCCCCGGTGATTTCGCGTCAATACTTGTCGCAATCTATATGATTTTTGGTCCGACAAGAAAAATAAGCGAGGCATATACCTCACTTCAGGAGACAAGGGCGTCTATTGAAAGGGTTGACACCCTGCTTGATGCCTCGCAAGAGGAAAGCGGGGAAATAAAAATAGACAGTTTCAAGAATTCAATCAGATTTAAAAACGTATCTTTTGCGTACCCGGGGAGAAATTCTTCGGTTTTAAAGGATGTAAATCTCGAAATAATGCATGGAGAAGTGATCGCTGTTGTCGGGCACAGCGGGGTCGGAAAGTCAACACTTGTTGATTTAATACCCGGATTTCTTAAACCTTCAAACGGACAAATAACAATCGACGGACTTGATATTAATGAAGTGGAATTACTTTCCCTCAGAAAGCTGATAGGCATTGTAAGTCAGGACATTATACTTTTTAATGATACAGTGAGGGAGAATATAGGCTTTGGTCGTGAAGGCGCCCCGGAAGCGGAACTTATCGGGGCGGCAAGACTCTCTCACGCCGATGCCTTCATAGAGGAACTGCCTGAAAAATACGATACCGTGATAGGCGAAAGAGGTCTCAAACTCTCCGGCGGGCAAAAGCAGAGGATCGCCATCGCAAGGGCTATACTGAAAAACCCTCCGATACTGATACTTGATGAAGCCACATCTTCGCTCGATTCAGTATCCGAGGCGATTGTGCAGGAGGCGCTGGAGAAATTAATGAAGGGCCGGACGACCATCGTAATAGCGCACAGGCTTTCTACAATCAGAAATGCGGACAGGATAGTGGTCCTTGATAAAGGCAGGATAGCTGACATTGGTTCACATGAGCAGCTTATTTCGAGGAACGACACGTACATGAAGCTCTATAATGCCTTTGCTCACGCCTGAAAACAATACGTCTTATAAGTCGTATACGACTTATTTCTTCTAAGAAGATGCGAATACTTCATACAGAATGGTCTGACGGTCTGGGCGGACAGGAAAAGAGGGTGCTTTCAGAGGCAGCCGGCCTGATTGAAAGGGGGCACTACGTTTCCATCGTGTGCAGGGGACACGCAAAGATAAAAAGTGAGGCCGCCCGGCTCGGAATCAGCGCGCACACACTTCCGCTGCGAAAACCTTATGACATAGTTAGCATCATGGGCCTGGTGAAGTTTTTGAAGGACAATAAATTCGATATTGTCAATACGCACAGCGGCGTTGATTCGTGGATAGGAGGCATTGCGTCAAAGATCGCAAACGTCCCTGTGCTCGTAAGAACGAGGCATCTGAATATTCCACTGAAGCGGAATATTCTCAATTTCATCCATTACCTTCCGGACGTCTATATTTCCTGCGGCGATAATATGCGGAATAACCTCGTGAACCAGTGCGGTTTCCCTGAGGACAAGGTTGTAAGTATTCCAACGGGGGTTGGTATGGAATTCTTTGACGTGAAAAAGAACAGAGAGGCAAAAAAGAAATATGGACTGGATATTAATTCGCCTGTGATAACGAAGGTAGGGATATTAAGGAGTGTCAAAGGACACGAGGTGACCCTGCAATCAGTAAAGGCCGTTACAGATGTCTTCCCTGACGCTAAATTCCTGATAGTGGGCGACGGCCCGAGGCAGGAGGCGCTTGTGAAATTTGCAAATGACCTCGGTATCGCAAAGCACGTAATATTCACCGGCTTTGTTAAAGACATTCCCGGAATTTATTCATTCACTGATGTAGCAATACTGAGTTCCTGGTCTGAGGGATTGCCCCAGGGCCTTCTCCAGGCCATGGCCGCAGGCGTTCCGGTTGTCGCTACAAAAGTCGGCGGCGTGCCTGAAGTTGTTATTAATGAAAAAACAGGACTTCTCATCGCCCCCGGAGATCATGAGGGACTTGCAAAAGGCATAATCCGGATGCTTAATAATCCCGATGAGGCCAAAATTTTTTCTGAGAACGCAAGAGAGCTTGTAATGAGAGGACATTCCGTGGATCATATGATCGATAAGATTGAGTATCTTTACAAAAATTTATTGAAACAAAAAAAATCCGGGGATGATAATTAATTCAATCCGCAGATTTCGCAGATTGCACAGATCAAAATAAGGTCTATAAAAATCTGTGTGAATCTGAGTAATCTGCGGATATTTTTAACAAATGGACAAAACTTATCTAACACTTGAATACAATTCAAAGTCCCGCTGGCTTAGTTACTGGCATCAGATCTCGGAAGCCCTTGAGGTCTCTCCGGGCAGCGTTCTGATAGTCGGGAAAGGAAGCGGCATTACAGAGAACGCGATCAAACAACTCAGCGCGGGTAATACAAAGGTTGTAACCGTGGACATTAACAGCGAGGTCAACCCTGATGTCGTGGGAGATGTGACCCGACTTCCTTTTGAAGACGACGCCTTTGATGTGGCAATATGCTGCCAGGTCCTGGAGCATCTCCCCTTTGATAAATTCCCTGACGCGCTGAGTGAATTACGCAGGGTCGCAAAAAAGAGGGTAATCATCTCTTTGCCGCATAAGAGGAAGCACCTCAAGCTGGTTTTCAAGGTACCATTTTTAGAAGAGAAAACGATTATAATAAAACACCCTTCCACGTTGAAACGTTGCACGAGCGGACAGCACCACTGGGAGATCACAAGGGGAGTGTCAAGGAGGAAGGTCAAAAAAGAGATGGAAAAGTTTTTTGATATCGAGAAAGAGTTTTTAAATGAAATGAATTGCGAACACAGATTTTTTATATTGAGGAGAAAGTGAATTAAATTAACCACAGAGGTCACAGAGACTAATAGAGGATGAGCGGACTGCATTTTTTATCTTCATAACTTCTTATCATCTCAACTTCTTTTCTCTGTGTTCTCTGTGGTGAAGAAAGATCCCAAATGAATATCCTTCACACAGAGACATTGAAGAAATGGGGCGGCCAGCAGAACAGGATCCTGGCCGAAGCAACCGGCTTCATTAAAAGAGGTCATAAGGTTGTTATCGCATGTCACACAGGCAGTGTTCTTGCGCAGAAGGCAAAACAGGCAGGCGTAAAAGTGCATGAGATGAACATGACAAAGAATGGTTATCTTCCGATCTTCCTGAAGGTGAAGAAGATCATCAAGGATGAGCAGATCGATCTGGTCTCGACCCACAGCTCCGTAGACACCTGGGCGGGCGGGACAGCGGCAAAACTTTCCGGGAAGAAACTCGTAAGGTTCCGCCAGAACCTCTACCCTATCGGCAGGGGCCTGCTTGCGAAATTTATTTATTCAATACCTGACAGGCTTATCGCCAGCAGCGGCGCCATTAAACACCTGCTCATGCAGCGGGGTTTTAAAGAAGAAAAAATAGCGGTCATTCCCGAAACCTTTGATATGCAGATATTCAATCCTGACGTTAAAGACCTCCGGGAAGAATTAAAAATATCGCCGGAGACGCTTATCATCGGCAATACATCCACATTCACGGAGGTAAAAGGGCAGGAATATCTTTTACAGGCGTTTAACAGTATCAGCAAAAAAGTCCCATGTATATTATTATTTGCCGGCAGGCTGATGGAGCCGGCCAGGAGCAGGTATCTTTCCCACGTTAGCCCGGAGTTCAGGGACAAAGTCATCTTCCTGGGACACAGGGACGACGTGCAAAGGGTCTTAAAGACAATTAATATTTTTGTGTATCCATCGTGGCTGGAGGGGCTGGGTACCGCGCTTGTTGAAGCAATGGCAATGGAAAGGGCTGTGGCTGTTTCCGATATCCCTACGTTCAGGGAATTCGTAGAAGACAATGTGAACGGCGTGTATTTCAAAGTCAAGGACCCGGATGATATAGCTGAAAAAGTCATCCTCCTTGCTCAGGATAAAGATCTAAGAAAACAGCTTGGCAGCGGGGCAAGGGCCACCGCGCTTGAAAGGTTTACCCTTGACAGGATGATCGATCTGACAGAGGCATGTTATAAGGAGGTCCTTGATGTTGCATGATTCCATCCCTGTTACAATGTACCATCACATAGCTCCTACAGACAGGGAGCTGAACGTATTTCCCAAAAACTTTGAGGACCACTTAAGGGTTTTATCAAAAAAAGGCTGGAAGACTCTTTCCGCCGATGAGTTTCTGTATTTCCTTCAGGACCCTAAAGACAAGCCCAAGAAATGTATCCTGCTGTCCCTTGACGACGGGTTTGCCGACAACTATGTTTACGCGTATCCCCTTTTGAAGAAATTTAATATGAAGGCCACAATTTTTATTGCCACTGATTTTATCAGGGACGCGGACATCGACAGGAGCTCTTTTGTCCCGCTCTCCCACAATCCCGCATGGGCACTGGCCCCTACTGAAAGGAGTCCCGAGGTCATGTGCACATGGAAAGAGCTTCATGAAATGGAAGACAGCGGACTGGTCGATATACAGTCTCACGGGATGACGCACAAGACCTGGCAGTATATGAAGGAGAAAAAATACGCGGAGTTAAAGGAAGACCTTGCAGGCAGCAAGGCATTACTTGAGAAAAGGTTTTCAAAAAAAATAAACCATCTATGCTGGCCCAGGGGGCATTATGATGAAGACGGCATAAGGATAGCTTGTGACGCGGGATATAAAGCTCTCTACACGACAGAGCGCGGCTGCAACACCGTCAATAATTTAAAAGAGGTCAGCAGGCTGCCGGTCAGAAACAATAAGGGCGGATGGCTCTTGAAAAATGCCAGGATATATTCGTCTGTTCTACTGACAAAACTTTATCTTGCGATAAGAACAGGATGAAAAAAATAAGTCTTATAAGACCTATTACGAAACTATGAAGCACATTAACAACGACGCGGCGTCTTTTCATTGCAGCGAAGACATCCTGACCTCTCTTGCCAGATTTTGTGAAATCATAAAACGCTATCCAGTCTCTCTTGAGCCGTACAGGGGCATGAATGAAAAAGCGCGGGCGGCGTTTCAGGAGGGAGGCTTTCAGCTCTATTCAACAGTGAAAAAGACAACGCTTGTTTACGATCCTTCAGGGGACTGTTTTATAAAGGTCCTTCATCCGATGAATATCAAGGACAAGCTCTCTTTTCTTTTTATAGACAAGGCAAGGGCCATTTACAACATCTCGGAACAGTTGCTCACTAAAGGTGTAAAGGCAATGAAGGTGACAGCGTACGGGTCTTTGAAAAAGGGGAAGCAGCCTTTCTTTGCCGTGAAAAAGGCTGAAGGCGAATCGCTTTACGAGATTATGATAAGGGGCAAGATGACGCTTGACACACAAACTCTTAAAAATGTTCTTGACGAAGTGGCAGGACTCCACCGTCTCGGGTACTGGTTCGGTGACGCTCATCTTTCGCATATCTTCATAAAAGGCCCCGGGGTGTCTGCTTTGATAGACATTGACGGCATCAGGAGGAACAGGCCTTACATGCTCAAGCGCCTCGCAAAAGACATTGCCGGTCTGAATCACCCGGAGCTGCCTTTAACAAAAGATGAAAAGGAATCTCTCCTGGACTACTACCTGAACACATTAACCATAAAAGATAAAGTGAAGTTCACACGGCTTTTAAAATACTACACGGAGCGGAGATGGAAGGATTAAGCATAATCATCCCGGTCTTCAACAAGCTTGAGACAACCGTGAAGTGCGTAAATTTCATAAATGAACATAATAAAGATTGTTCATTTGAAATTATTGTCGTTGATAACGGGTCAACAGATGAAACACCACGGACATTCGAGGTAGGGGCGGGTTTTAAACCCGCCCTTGATTCCGGGCAAATAACCTACATCCGCAACGAACAAAACCTCGGCGTGGCAAAGGCGCTGAATATCGGAGCAAAGGCGGCAAAGTACGATGTCCTGTGTTTCATGCATAACGATGTCTTTGTTTTCAGAGAAGGCTGGACAGGCGCGATACATAATTTTATCTCAACCACTGTAAATGCCGGAGTGGCCGGACTTTACGGCGCAAAGACCCTGCGAAAAGACGGCAGTTTCAGGGGCAGGACAATAGTGCACGCAAAAAAGGACAGCCCCGCAATAAAAAGGCCCTTTGAAAAAGTGGCGGTTGTTGACGGCCTGCTCATGGCAATGAGTAAAACCGTGTTTGAAAAGATCGGCGGATTTCATGAGGACTTCAGGATGCATTATTATGACAAAGATATCTCAATGCGGGCTGTCAAGGACCGGCTGGATAATTATGTCCTTAACATTGCATTTGAGCACGCCTGCGGAACAACGAGAGAGCAGATAAAAACTGATGACTCGATACGCGATGAGGCGCAGGAAAAATTTATTGAAATATGGAAACATTCCCTGCCGGTGGATGTCAGCACCTGGCGGGAGAGGATAGGGTATTTGCTTAAAAAAGCTGAAAGCTGACAGCTATCAGCTAATAGCTAAAAACTATGTGCGGAATATTCGGATTTTTTTCAAAGAGCAGGAAGATAACGACAAAGGAACTCCACATGTCTTTGAAGGCCCTCCATCACCGGGGGCCTGACAACGCAGGAGTTGCGATTTTTAAAACCCCTCACCCTAACCCTCTCCCGCAAGGGGAGAGGGAAATTCAGGAGGCATTCAAATATTACTCTGCCGCTTCTGTCCCCGATGGCGAGTGGTCTTCATTGTTGGCCCACAAACGATTGAGCATCATCGACCTCTCTGAAGCAGCCAGCCAGCCGATGTGCAATGAAGACGGGACGGTCTGGATCTCATACAACGGGGAGATATACAACTTTCAGGAGATAAGAAGCGATCTGCAGTCACGGGGGCACACGTTTAAATCCAGGTCGGACACAGAGGTAATAATTCACGGTTACGAGGAATGGGGGATTGATGTTATAGCCAGGCTGCGGGGGATGTTCGCGTTCGCCCTGCTGGACAAGAGGAACAACCTTCTCTTTCTTGTGCGGGACAGGCTCGGCGTTAAACCCCTGAAGTATTTTTACGATGACGATACGTTTATCTTTGCGTCGGAATTGAAAGGACTCATCCACCTGATACCCCGCAAGCTCGACCTTGATTCCGTTAACAGGTTCCTTTCCCTCAAGTACATCCCTTCGCCGGACACCATTCTTGAGGGGGTCAAGAAGATTTCCCCTGGGCAATATTTAAAGCTTGATCTGGGCGCTGGAAGACTGACCACTGAAACATACTGGAAGCCGAAGTTTTACCCCAAATCACGTCTCTCCTTTGATGAGGCAAAAAGTGGTTTCAGGAAACTCCTGTCGGATTCCGTAGTTATGCGGACGATTTCTGATGTGCCCATCGGCGTCTATTTAAGCGGCGGGATGGATTCAAGCGCCATGGTTGCTATATTAAAAGACAACGGCGTAAAAGACATCAACACCTTCACGATAAAGTTCGACAGGCCGGGTTACGACGAATCGGAATACGCAAAAGCTGTTTCATACCGTTTTCAAACCAGGCACCACGAATACAGGACGCCGGCCCTCTCGTATAACGGCGTTCAGGAGATCGTGGATTCGCTGGACGAGCCGTTCGGAGACCCCTCATATATTCCGACTTATTACCTTTCAAAGTTCACTTCAGAGCACGTCAAGGTCATACTTTCAGGAGACGGCGGCGATGAAATCCTCGGCGGGTATAAAAGATATTTTATTCACGCGCGCGGCAGGATACTGAAATTCCTGCCGCGCATTCAGTGGAATCTCATGAAAAAGCTTCCGCCGGAGATCAACAAGAGGAAATTCATCGGCAGGCTTCAGAGGATTGCCGGGGACCTGTCAGCGGGCTATTGGGGATCATACCTTCTGAGATTCAACGGCTTCAGCGACAGCTTTAAAAGATACACGATGGCCCCCGAATTCTACGGCGCTCTCAAGGGTTTTTCATTAGAAGACCTTGTTGATGATCTTGACGACTTCAATAAAATATCGGACACCATTGAACGGCTTATCTGGATAGACATGCAAACATACCTGCCGGATTATATTCTCACAAAGACCGACCTTGCCCTGATGGCGCATTCAGTGGAAGGCAGGAACCCGTTCGTTGATTATCGTCTCATGGAATTTACCAACAGCCTGCCGCCTGAATACAAATTTAAAGAAGGCGGCAAATACATCCTAAAAAAGATCCTTGAAGATTATGTCCCCAGAGAGATAATCTACCGGAAGAAGATGGGCTTCAGCCCTCCGATAAAATACTGGTTCAGGGACAACCCCGGCCTGTTGAATGATATCTTTGCGGGAGGCGATTTCGTATCAAAAGACATCTTTGATCTGAAGCGGACACAGAACGTAATTGAGAAATTCAGGACAACCGAGATCAATATCTCCGAGCAATTGTGGCTGTTGATAGTGCTGGAGTTATGGAGACGAACATACAGGGTCTGAAATGATAAACTGGAAATCCTCAAATTCAGATGAGAAGGGTCGGCTCCTTGAAGCCTTCGATAAAGGGAAGATCAAAAACATATTATTATTCAGGTGTCAAAAATTAGGTGACATGCTGACTTTCCTCCCGGCCATTCTATGCGTCCGTGAATTGTTCCCATTGGCACAGATAACGCTTGCCTGCCGCAAGGAAGGCCTGGAGATCGCCGAACGTGTCCCCGGTATAGATATTGTATTAGCTGATGACCTGCTGAAAGATAAGCGCCACTGCTCGCGTTATGATTTGATGATAACATCCTCCCAGGATGCAGGCTGGATAAGATTAAAGAAAAAACTTAATATCAAATTTGCCCTCGGTGTCCTTTCAGAATCGCTCAGGGGGGTATGTTTAAAACATCGCTGGCAGTACCGTAATTTTACCGCTGTTGAGAGATATACAGACAGTGAGCATGATGTGGACCGCAACCTGAAAGTGCTGAAATTATTTACGCCTGATTGCCGTTTGCAGAAAAGAAGCCTCTGGACCAGACAGTCTGAAAGGCAGGCGGTTTCAAAATATTTCCCGTCCCCGTCTGCCCGTCTGGTGGTGGTCTCACCGAGCGGGAGTAAGTCCTCTAAAAACTGGCCCCCCGGTTCTTTCTCGGTCCTTTGCGACAAACTAATTCAGGAAAGCGGGGCCGGCATTGTGATTGTCGGAAAGGGAAAACTCGCGCGGGAACAATCGGACAGTATACTCAAGATGATGAAAAGGCAAGCGTTGTCCCTCGTTGACAGGACTTCTTTTGGCGAACTCTGCGCCCTTATTGAAAAGGCCGATCTTGTTGTCAGCGTTGATTCCGGGACAGCACATATAGCATCGTATCTTAATCGTCCTTTAGTCGTGATCTTTGGCCCCGGAGATTTTGAACAATGGAGACCGTGGCAGAGTGACAGAGCTCTTGGGCAGGCGCTGAAGGCTGACTGCAAGTGCGGAACAACGCTTTACAGATGCCGGGAGAAAAAACATTGCCTGGACTCTATAACCCCTGAACAGGTTTTTGAAGAAGCGCGCAAGATGCTGGACCGTGCGAAAGACAGCGGGAAGGGTTTACGTGAAAAAATATAAGGTGCTTCTGGTCACCGAATTCGGCAAGCCGTACAACAGCGGCTGGTACTACAAGTCCGGCCTTGAGAAAAACGGGCACACGGTAATTCCCTTTGACCCGGAAACTGTAGAAGACCCCAAAAGCAAGGTTATTGAGATAGTAAAGGCGAGCAGTCCTGACTTTATTCTCCACACAAAAGATGAACTTCCAGCAGAGACGCTCCAGGAATTGAGACAGCTCACGAAAGTAGTCATGTGGTATCCTGACCCGGTGATTCCGGAGTGGCTGGTCCCGTATGTGAAAGCATGCGATATTTTTTTTACCATGTCCGAGGGGCTTATCCAGGATTTCAAAAAGTATAATGAAAATGTCTTGTGGCTGTCGCAGGCGTTTGAGCCTTCATTTTTTGAAGTAAAAGAAATTACGGGGGAAGACAAAAGAATATTTTCCGCGGATGTTGCCTTTGTCGGCAACCTCGGCTCAAAGGGACAGTATCTTTCACGGAGGGCTTCTCTTGAAAAGGTCATTGACGCGGGTTTTAAATTCAGATGGTGGGGGCCGAAGATACCGCGCAAGTTCTCCACGGTCCCGCTGCTCCTCGGCAAGATCGGAAGGGCTTACGGCGGAAGGTTTGTCTGGGGAGAAGGATATGCGAAAGTCGCGAGGCTTTCAAAAATATTCCTCGCCTTTGATTCCATGCCCCATATCAGGAAATCCATGAGCGCAAGGATGTACACCGCTGTGGGGTGCGGGGCCTTCTACATGTGCCGGCACGTGGAGGGGATCGAGGAGGTTTTACTGCCGGGCAAGGAGATTATCACTTTTCGTTCTGAAAATGAAATGACAGACCTGATAAGATATTACCTTGAAAACGATGCATTAAGGATGAAGATCGCGGAGGCAGGCAGGATGCGCGTGTTGAAGGACCACACTTATGAGGTAAGGGCAAGGCAGATGCTGGAACTGCTGAAAGGAACGGGGATTTAACGGAGATGCAATTAAGTGCCGCCACCTTTATGAGGGAGAACGCGCCTTCGTATCACTTAAGGTTTAAAAGTATTTTTGAATTGTTGAGGACCAATGGAAAGCTTAGTTATCACGAAATCATTAAAACATACTTTGGGAAATACAGGACAATTTCGTTTAAAAAAGAAACTGATGCTGTTTTTATTGCAAGAATTACCGGTCCGGATTATTTGAAGAGAATAATTGGGCATGCTTCCGATAACCACATTCCTGTAATATATGAGACGGATGATTTGCTGCTGTTTGACAGAAGGAATGATGGGCCGGTAAAGGAACATGCGGTGCTGTCAGGGTATCTGGCGAAGGTTTCGGGTGTTATAACTTCGACCCAGTATCTTGCAGATGAATTAAGAAATTATAATTGCAGGGTATTCCTGTTCCCGAACCTGCTGGACCCCAAAATATGGAATGCGAACAGGCCGGAAAGGCGCAGCAGTTCCGGCTGCCTTAATATCTGCTGCATTGGCACAGGCATTATGCCTGAAAATTTAAGACTTATTGTCCCTGCTATGGAATATTGTCAGAAGGCATACGGGAGAGATGTTATCTTTCATCTATGGGGGAATGACAGATATATTGATGAGCGGGTCAGAAAGCTGAAAAATGTGAAGATAATTAATAAAAAAACGCCGTATGTAAAATATGCAAGGAAACTGCAGGAGCGGCATTTCGATTTGGCGGTTGTTCCTCTCAATGATTCCCGTTTTAATCGCGCCAAAAGCAATATAAAATTTCTTGAATACTCCATATCCGGGATCCCATCCTTATTTTCCCGGGTCAAGCCTTACGAGTCCCTCAATGACGGGGTCACTTGCATACTTGCTGAGAATGACCCTGATGACTGGCGGGATAAAATAGCGAAGCTGACAGGGAGTGTGGAATTAAGACAACGTTTGGCCGCTCAGGCGCTTGATGACGTTTTAAAGAACTATATGCTTAATGAAGCATGGGCAGAAAATTATCTGTCTATATTGAGAAACTTTCATGAACATTAAAGATAAGCCATACAATCAGAAGACCGTTAATATTATTGAAGCGCTGCTCAGGTATTCAACATTCATATTTATCTTCTATATTCTTACAGATTTGAGGAAAGGGGGGGACCTAAGGGTTCTCATTCCCTATATATCTCTTGCCCTTATCATCCTGCATCTTATAGTAAGGCAAGATTACACGTGCTTAAAATCGCATCTTTTTTACGCCCTGCTTGGATATGTCCTGATAAGCTATCTCCTCGTGCCATTGTCATTTGATCCGGAGGTCTCGCTGAAAGCGCTCAACAGGGAGATACTAACCGGGATACCTCTGTTCCTTGCCGTGCACCTGCAGACAAGCTCAAACCGGAAAATCGAAGCTGTAACGGTATTTTTAATCTTACTCGCCGTTTTTATTGCAGGCGCCGGGTATTTCACATTTCTTTATAAATACTTCTCGGAAGGCGTATTGGACCACATGTTCCCCGACGTAAGATCCATAAAATTCTACCTGTATCATAACAGGTTCGCGATGGTCCTTAATCTGCTGCTGTCATTTGTCATATCATATGCGGTATCCCGTGATAAAAAGAAAACTATATGGCTGCCCGGTTTGATAATTGTACTTTCAGCGGTCGCCGTCATACTCAGCCTGTCCCGCGGCGGATGGGTCAGCCTTGCTGTCTCATCTGTTTTATGGATCACTTATTTCAGAAAAAATATCAGGCAATTTTCAGTCCGGCTGACTGTTGCAACTCTGATAATCTCTACCTGTTTATTGCTTCTCGTGCCGTCCTTTCAGCAGAGGATCGTCAAAACAACAGAGCAAATATCAACGTTCAACGAGCGAACGGAGATATGGAGCAACAAACTCTCGGCAATCAGGAAGTCGCCTCTTATAGGCTGGGGATACGGGGACAATATAGTATGGGACAGTGCGCCATTTCTTCTGAACGAGACCAATAAAGAAGCTCTCCCGAGAGAGGTCAAAATCGGCAGTCATAATACAATGCTGCACGTGTTATTTCATCAGGGATTAATCGGCTGCGCATTTTTCATGTATCTTTTTATCACAGGTATCATTATGACACTGAAAGAGTTAAAGCTTTTAAATGGCAGCCACCCGGCATCGTATGCAGTCTTTTGCGTATTTATCAGTGTGTTTATTGTGCATTCATTTGTTGAGACCGTCCCTTTCCAGTATATTTGTATGGTCCTGGGGTTCTGCAGCGGCATAAAAGAAACACTTAAGGTTGAAGATTTTGAATATTTTAAAGATCACGCATAGCTATTACCCCGAAAATAACGCAGGCGTTGAGATGTATGTCCATGCTTTAGCGTCAGAGTTGTCAAAAAAAAACCATGTCATGCTCTATACCCGGAGCAAATCGCTCAAGGACCCCGTCCTGGGACCAAAGGGGCCTTATAAGATTTTCAAAATTCCGAAAAAGTTTGCAAAAAGAAGAATACTCAAATCTCTTAAGCAATGTATTCAATCTTTCAAACCCGGCATAGTGCATATCCATCACCTGATGGGACTAGGCCTGAGCATACCATTGTTCCTTCAGAAGTATAACATCCCTTATGTGATTTCACTTCACGATTACTGGTTTGTATGCCCGCAGGTAAGATTGATGAAAGAGGACGGCAGCACATGCAACTTCCCGATTGACAACTGCGCAGATTGCATGTACCGGAAAGGGATATTTAAAAAGATACTATTTAAATATAAACTCGGAATACGGCGAAGAAGGGTTTTGGATGTGCTTAATAACGCGGCATATCTGATTACACCATCAAAAACTATCAAAAAAAGATTCCTGGATTACGGCGTCCGGAATGAAAAATTTAATGTCCTCCCTCTTGGTTTAAACATGGAAGTCTTCAGGAAGCGGGAGAATTATGTTTTAAACAGGTCTGATATCAGGATAGGGTTTATAGGCACTGTAAGCATTTTCAAGGGGGTTTTGGTCTTGCTGAAGGCATTTGAGTTATTAAGTTCTAATAATGTGTTATATCTCTACGGCAAAATGTTGAAAGGCGATGAAAAACAAATCGGAGAAATGATGAAAAAGAACAGCAGAGTAATGTACAAAGGCGAATTTGACCACAATGACATAATGCGGATACTTGGGAATATTGACATATTGGTTGTACCGTCAATCTGCGAGGAATCACACGCAATAGTAATAGATGAAGGACGAGCTGCAGGAGTGCCGGTTATAGCCTCTGCCGTCGGCGCTATTCCTGAAAGGATAGAAGACGGTGTAAACGGCTTTCTTGCCGAGCCGGGAAACATCGCTTCATTAAGGGAGAAGCTGCAATGGTTGATTGATAATTATAATAATGTTGCAAGCCGCATGGAGTTTACTTATAAGTTAACGAGCATTCGGGAAGACGCTGACTATCATGATAATGTTTACAAGATGATAGTAACAGGAAATCGTTGTGAAGATAGCCATAATTAGAAAAAAATACACCTTCCACGGAGGGGCGGAGAGCTTTTCAGGCAGTTTCATTGAGAAGCTCGCGGATGACGGACACGAGATGCATATATTCGCGATAAAATGGGAGGCAGGCGGTACGCACAAAAATATCCATTTTCATAAAGTGCCCGCGATCACGTTCAATTCATTTCTCAGGGACCTCTCTTTTGCTGTGTCTTCATACTTCCTTCTGAAGAAACAGAGAAAGTATTTCGACATAATCCAGACCCACGACAAGACAATTTATCAGGACATCTACCGCGCAGGGGACGGATGTCACATTGAGTGGTTGAGGCAGAGGTGGAAGAGGATTGGTATTTTGGGAAAACTTTCCATGGTCCTTAATCCTTATCACTGGCTCATCCTTGATCTGGAGCATAAAATTTTCAGCAGGCGCAGGTATAAAAAGATCATCGCCATTTCTGAGATGGTCAAAAAGAACATCATCGACAATTACAAGGTCCCTCCTTCCGATATCGAGGTGATTTACAACGGCGTGGACACAAATAAATTTCATCCGGCGAACAGAGAAAAGTTCAGACATGAAATCAGACGGAAGCACGGATTGACTGAAAATGATTTTGTCGTGCTCTTCATGGGTTCGGGTTTTGAAAGGAAAGGGGTCGGGGCTTTGATACAGGCTGTTGAGAGGGTAAAGGAGCCGGTTGCGGTTTTGATAGTGGGAAAGGGGAAACACCCCCCTGTGTCCCCCCTTAATAAGGGGGGAATTAAAGGGGGGGCTTTTCAGTACAAGCACAAAATCATTTTCTGCGGGCCGCAGAAGGACAATTATAAATACTACGCCGCTGCTGACATATTCGTCTTCCCGACAATCTATGAGCCTTTCGGCAATGTCCATCTTGAGGCGCTGGCAAGCGGGCTTCCGGTGATAACAACAAGAAACAGCGGCGCCTCTGAGACAATCAAAGACGGTTTGCATGGTTTTGTTATAGAGCGGCCGGAGGACGTCGCAGCTATTTCGGAGAAGATAAAATATTTCATGGATAACAGAGACAAGCTGGAGTCAATGAGCCAAAACGCAAGGCAGCTTGCCGGGGAGTTTACTTTTGAAAAGCATATTGAGAAAATACGAGAGTTGTATCAGAGGGTAATTGAAGCGTCATAGGTAAAGACACATGAATGAGTCGTCATGCCCGAAGTTTCCCCGCTTACTGACTGCGGGAATGACAAATAGTATGGCTTACTTATGAACAACTTAGTGATTGACAAGAGAGGAAAGAGCTTTGTTTCCAGTATCCGTTGCGATAATAACTAAGAATGAAGAGCACAACATCGAAGACGCGCTGGAAAGCGTAGCCGACGCAAAGGAGATTATTGTTGTTGATTCATTCAGCAGCGACAGGACGGTTGAGATCTGCCGGAAGTTCACTGACAAGGTTTTTCAGCACCAGTGGGACGGGTACGCCAGGCAGAAACAAAGGGCGGTTGATCTTGCAGGGGGCCAGTGGGTCTTGATACTCGATGCGGATGAGAGGGTAACGCCTGACCTCAAAGCGGAAATTGTGAAAACCATAGCACAGACAGACTGCAATGGTTTCTACATGTCGAGGGAAAACTACTTTATCGGTAAATGGATAAAGCACGGAGGCTGGTGGCCTGACAATACACTGAGGCTTTTCAAAAAGGACAAAGGTCGGTTTGAGATCAGAGAGGTTCATGAGAAGATAGTTGTAGAGGGCAGGACCGGATATTTAAAAAATCCGCTCAGGCATTACACGTACCGGAGCATCCCGGATTTTACCGCGAGAATGGAGCGCTATTCCACGCTTGCCGCCAGGGAGATATTGAAAAGCTCAGGGAAGGCCGGCGCATTTTCTCTTACCGTAAAGCCGCTATCAACTTTTCTTAAAATGTACGTGCTGCGCCTTGGGGTCCTGGATGGAAAGCGCGGGTTGATTCTCGCCGTTCTTTACAGCTACTACACGTTTTTAAAATACGCAAAGACGTGGGAAAAGCAGATTAGATGAAAATACTTATCATCAAGCCGAGCTCGCTGGGCGATGTCATCCATGCACTGCCTTTTCTGAACGCAGTGAAGGATACCTTCCCAAAGGCCCGAATAGACTGGGTGATAAGCGAGAATTTTAAAGACATACTCGCAGGCAATCCACTTATTAACAGGCTTATTGTCTTTGATAAAGACGCATTAAAAAAGGCAGGCGGGATGTTACACGTTGCAAAAACCTTGCATAAGGAATTGAAGGCGCAGCGCTATGATATTGTTGTTGATCTTCAGGGGCTATTGAGAAGCGGGGTGATGACAGTATTCGCACAGGCCCCGTTGAAAGTAGGTTTTGCCGATGCGCGGGAAGGGAGCACATTTTTTTATGATAAAAAAGTTTCCGTTGATAAAAACATGCATGCTGTAGACAAATGCCTTGAGGTAGCAAAGGCAATCGACGCAAAGGTAAACAAGGCAGCGTTCCCGCTCCATGTTGACAAAGCATCAAAGGGGAAAGTAAAAGAGCTTGTCGGCAATATCGGGGAATATCTTGTGATAGTTCCATCCGCGAGATGGGAAACGAAAAGGTGGCCTGCTGAAAATTTCGCCGAGTTGATATTGAAAGTTGCTGTTCCATGCGTTATTGTTGGAAGTAAGAGTGATAAAAAGATAGCACAGGAGATTATGGACAGAAGACAGAAGACAGAAGACAGAGGACAGATACCCCCCCATCCCCCCCTTGCCAAGGGGGGGCAAAGGGGGGTTATCGACCTTTGTGGTAAAACCGATCTGAAAGAGCTCGTTGCCTTGATTGCCGGGGCGCGGGCAGTGGTGAGCAATGATTCAGGCCCAATGCACATTGCCGCCGCACTCAACAAACCCCTTGTCGCGATCTTCGGCCCCACTGATCCGGCAAAGACCGGCCCGTACGGCTGGCAAAAAAATAAAAATATGAAAGTAATAAGGGCAAACGTCACATGCGGCCCCTGCAGAAAGAGGAAATGCAGGGAGCTTATCTGCATGGAAAAAATAAGTGTTGAGGAAGTAACTAAGGCGGTGAAGGAACTGCTATGACAAAACAAAGAAGACAGAAGTCAGAAGTCAGAAGTCAGAAAAAAATTATCATGGTCCTCATTCTGTGCTCTGTCCTCTGTCTTCTGTCTTCTGTTTTCTGTCTTTCCATCGACGCCGGGCAGCCGGTCAATAATAAATTCGTCTACTACATATACTGGTCAGGCATCAAGGCCGGTACCGCGGAATTTACATTTGAAAACTCTCCTGAAGGCCTTACGCTCACTACATACGCAACCTCCGCGCCGGTGATCTCCATCTTTTATAAAGTAGAAGATTTCGCGCAAAGCACTTTGGACCCTGACGGCTATCCGAAGAGTTTTATCCTGAAGGCAAGCGAAGGAAGGCACAAAAGGGACAAGGAGACGTATTTTGAATCTATGCCGGACGGAAAGCATAAGGTAAATTATTACGACAAAATAAAAGACAAGAGGGCTGAATTCTTCTTCGATCAACCGGCATATGACCCGTTGTCGGCTTTCTTCGCAATGACAAAGATGTCCCTGGAGGAGGGGCAGTCGAAATTTATCGACATATTTGACAGCAAGAAACTCTATCATACGGAAATTCAGGTTTTGAAAAAAGAAAAGGTCCGCGTGCCCGCCGGAGAGTTCAACACTATCCTTGTGAAACCCCTCCTGAAATCAGAGGGGCTTTTCCGCAAGACAGGAGATATCTTCATCTGGGCGACTGATGACGATAGAAAACTCCCTGTCCTCTTAAAAAGCAAGGCCGTAATCGGCTCCTTCACCGTTGAACTGGCCGAAGGGGATTATTAAACTAAAAGCCGTAATGCGTAATGCGTAATCCGTAATGCGTAAAGAGTTACTGAGTTATTCTTTTTACCCATCACGCGTTACGATAATAAACCTATCGTTTTCATGATCCAGGCCTGCGCTGGTGCAGGAGGTTTATGATCAGGTTTTGAAGGTCCTGCGAAGTTTGCAACTTGTTACAATCATGAAGTATCATTAATGACTATGTTTCAGAGCTTCAGCACAACAGGTATCGGCAGCCTGCCTCATACGGATTCTACAGAGGCATGTAATGTCATTTTAAACTCGGTGGATATTCCCTTCTGGCCGCAGTTGCCGCACAGGAGTTTTCTCGAACTCATGGTCCCTCAATACTCCGAGGGGTTCCCCTTTATAAAGATTGAAGGCGAGCATGTAAATATAATACCGGGTGAGGAACAGGCGGTCTCGGCATTTTACGAGACGATTGCCGGTAACACCGGTTTCCCTATCTCCCAGGAAAATGCTGCCGGGTTTTATGCATTCCTTGAGATCCTGAAAAAGCAGGACAGGAAACTCGATGCGGTCAAAGGCCACATCACAGGGCCGCTGACCTTTTCATTGTCAGTAACGGATGATCAAAAGCGTCCCCTTTTTTTCAATGACGAGCTTAGAGAGCTTTCGCTTGAACTTCTCAAGGGCAAGGCAACCTGGCAGATAAATAAGCTAAAGCCCTTTGCCGAAAAAGTTCTGGTCTTTATTGACGAGCCGATCCTTTCAGCTCTGGGCACGTCCACTTACATCGGAGTTAATACCGCCGAGGCCTCACGGATGCTGCAGGAGATCGTCAAACACATCAAGAACGCAGGCGGCATTGCCGGCATTCACTGCTGCGGCAAGGCTGACTGGCCTCTGATCCTTTCTTCGGGCATTGACGTGTTCAATTTCGACGCATATTTTTACTGGGACACCCTCAGCCTGTATCCTGAAGAAATAAAGTCGTTCATCAACAACAACGGCTTCATAGCCTGGGGAGTGGTCCCGACATCTGACATGATACGAGGAGTGACCCTTCAGGGCTTGTGCGATCAGCTTGAAAGGGGCCTGACCTCGCTTGAGAAGATCGGCATCCCCCGTGAAAAGATCAGGCGGCAGGCATTGATAACCCCCTCCTGCGGGACAGGCTCATTGGTCACCGAAGACGCGCTGAAGGTATTCTCCCTGTTAAAGGATTTAAGAAATCAATATGTCAAGGGTTAAGGGGTTCATCTCCTTTGAAGGCATAGAAGGCTCCGGTAAAAGCACCCAGGTAAAACTCATTGCCGCCTATTTACGCTCAAAGGGACACAATGTCATTGAGACTGTCGAGCCGGGCGGGACAAAGATCGGGGGCAAGATCAGGGGCCTGCTCCTTGAACCTGAAAACCACATGGATCCGCTTACCGAACTTCTTCTGTACTACGCGTCACGGGCGCAGCACGTCAGGGAAGTGATTTATCCGGCGATACTCAAAAGCACGGTTGTTATCACAGACCGTTTTACAGATTCAACAATCGCTTATCAGGGCTACGCAAGAGGGCTGGATATATCTCTTATACACGCACTCGATGAAATCGTTGTGCCTGATCTGAGACCTTCTCTCACCTTTCTGCTCGACCTTGATGTTGCGGAAGGCCTCAGGAGAAACAGGCACGCTCAGAAAGAGGACAGGTTTGAATTAGAGACAATAGAGTTTCATACCCGTGTCAGGAGCGGTTTCCTCCAGATCGCCAAAGACGAGCCTGAGAGGGTCAAGATAATCGACGCCTCAAAAAGCCCTGAAGAAGTTAGCGCGGAGATAATAAAAGTGTTAGAGGGATCATGGCATTAAAAGATATCATCGGACAGGAAAAGGCCCTCGGCATTCTCCGGGGCTGCATTGAAAAAAACCGTATCCCTCACGCGCTTTTATTTGCAGGCGATGAAGGCATCGGCAAGAGGCTTACCGCGATCAATTTTGCAAAAGCGCTTAATTGCCAGGGCAAAGAGCATAGAGCAAAGAGCGTGGAGGAAACCGGTCTGGATTTCGGGTTCTTTCCACCGGAGACGCAGGCTGTCAATACTGATCCCCAATCCCCAACCCCTAACCCCCTTCTCGATTCCTGCGATACTTGTCCTTCATGCGTAAAGATAGACAAGGGGATCCATCCGGACTTTTTTCTGATCGAGACTGAGGGCGACGGAGACCAGATAAAGATCGAGGCGGTAAGGCAGCTTGAAGAAGCTTTGTCCTACAAACCCTATGAAGGCAGCTATAAGGTCGCGATTGTCGACAACGCCGACAAGATGAATTCATCGGCAGCCAATGCCTTCCTGTCCACGCTTGAGTCGCCCCCGTCACAAAGCATTATAATCCTTGTTTCATCAAAACCCGACAGGCTCCTGCCGACGATCCGCTCAAGATGCCAGAGGATAAACTTCGCGCCTCTGCCCGTTGAAATGATGAGCGGCCTGGTGAAAGAGAAATATAAAAAGCTGGACGATGAGCAGGCATTACTTTTAAGTGTGCTGTCAGGCGGCCGGCTCGGATACGCGCTGAATGAAAACCTGGTCGCACAAAGAGACAGGTCTTTCAATATTTTCAACCAAATGCTGAGCGGTTCCGAAGATGATGTGCGCGATGATAAATTATCCATGGAGGAATGGTTTGACTGGGCGCAGCTCTGGCTGAGGGACATTGCCGTATTTAAGGCGACGGGGCAAACGGCCTTCCTGATCAATAAAGACAAGGCAGGCGAGATACAGGCCCTTGCCGGAAAGGCGGCCCTAAGAGAGGTACTAAAATTGGCCCGCGAGCTTTATAATATAAGAGGACAATTAAATTTCAATCTCAACGAAAAGCTCACGTTTAACTACACAGGCCTTTTAATGAGAAAAAGGTTAGGAAAGATAAATGCAGGAAGACAATAACATACTGGAAACACACGATGAGGCGGAAGCTCCCGCCAAACACACTGTGGTCGGCATCAGGTTCAGGCGTTGCGGAAAGGTGTACACCTTTGAAGTGAACGGGCTCGACGTGCATCCCGGCGCAAAGGTTGTCGTAGAATCGGAAATGGGATTGAGCATAGGCAATGTCGTAACGCCGAAGTGCTCAATTGAAAAACCGGAAGAGCCTCTGAAAAAGGTCATCAGGATGGTATCTGAGGAAGACATCGAAACAATGAAAAACAACCGCGCCCTTGAGGAAGAGGCAAAAGTTTTCTGCGCCAACAGGGCCAAGGAACTTAATCTTCCCATGAAGATCGTGTCGGCGGAGACAACGCTTGATAAGAAGAGGCTCATCTTCTATTTCACGGCGGACGGCAGGATCGATTTCAGGGAGCTCGTCAGGGACCTTGCGGCAAGATTCAAGACCCGCATTGAAATGAGACAGATAGGCGTCAGGGACGAAGTGAAAATATTGGGCGGCATCGGCTGCTGCGGACGGCAGACGTGCTGCAGCCTTTTTCTTACGTCCTTCGAGCCTGTAACAATAAAAATGGCAAAGCAGCAGGACCTCTCGATAAACCAGAGCAAGCTGTCCGGCATCTGCGGCAGATTGATGTGCTGCCTTGGTTATGAATGCAAAGACGCGCCGGAAGAGGAAACAGCGCCGCCTAAAGGGGAAGATTTTATAACGGTTACAGATGAGCCTTCTGTGACCGCCCTTGAAAAGCTGGATTCGGAAGCGGTTTCCGCGCCTGAGTCAAAACAGCCTGTCGAATCGCCCCGGGGCCGTGATGAAAGGCAAAGGACAGATGTTCCAGGCAGAGAGCAGCAGCAAAGGGAGGGAGCGGCCCCTGACCAGCCCGGAAGGGACAGGCATCGCAGGAGAAGGCGTCACAGGCCGAGACAACATTCGCCGGAAAACGCTGCTCAGGCAGCGCCTCCTCAGCAAAGGCCTGCCCAGCAGGATAAGCCCGTTCAGCAGAACGAACCCCGGCAGGGTGGACAGCAGCCGGCAGATGCGGATGGGAAGGGCAAGCCCTTCAGCAAACGCAGGAGATTCTGGCATAAGAAGAAACAATAGACTAACCATTGAATTGAACCACGGAGAACACAGAGGCACGGAGAGGTGACTCTGTGGTCTTTATAAATTAACACTCATAATGGAAAAGTTTTACGTCACAACTCCTATTTATTACGTCAACGATGTCCCACACATCGGACACGCGTATACGACCATTGCCGCTGACATCCTTTCCCGGTATAACAGATTAAAGGGCAATAACGTTTTCTTCCTTACCGGAACGGATGAGCACGGGCAGAAGGTCGAGAAGGCAGCGCAGTCAAGAGGGCTTTCTCCAAAGGAACACGCCGACATAATGGTCGAGAATTTCAAATCCCTCTGGAAGAAATTAAATATCTCAAACGACGCCTTTATCCGCACCACTGACCCTGAGCATATCAAGACCGTTCAGGGGCTCATTCAGCTCCTCTGGGACAACGGAGAGATAGAGAAGAGGCAGTACGCCGGATGGTATTGCACCCCGGATGAACGTTTCTGGACAGAGAAAGACCTTGTTGAAGGCAACTGCCCCGACTGCGGAAGGCCTGTGGAGCAGATACAGGAGGAAAACTATTTCTTCCTAATGTCAAAGTATCAGGGCAGGCTGATCAAATATATTGAGGACAATCCTTCTTACATACTTCCTGAGACGCGCAGGAACGAGGTCCTTGGATTTTTAAAGAATAATACCCTTGGAGACCTTTGCATATCAAGGCCGAAGGCAAGGCTTGCGTGGGGGATCCCCTTTCCCTTTGATGAAGCCTTTGTGACCTACGTCTGGTTTGACGCACTTGTGAATTATTTCTCAGCGACGCGCTATCTTGTCCCTCATGCTGAGAGGGCAAGGCTCGGAGATTTCTGGTGGCCTGCGGAGCATCACCTTGTGGGAAAGGATATCCTGACCACTCATGCCGTTTACTGGTCAACTATGCTGATGGCGCTTGATCTCCCTCGGCCGAAAAATATCTTTGCCCACGGCTGGTGGACGGTTGACGGGAAAAAGATGTCGAAGTCCATCGGCAATGTCGTTGACCCCAATGAGATGGTTGAAAAGTACGGGGTGGACGCCTTCAGGTATTTTCTCTTCAGGGAAGTGCCCTTCGGACTTGACGGGAATTTTTCTGAGGACGCTTTGATAAGCCGGATCAACACCGACCTTGCCAATGACCTTGGCAATCTCCTGAGCAGGTTCTTAACGATGGCTGAGAAATATTTCGGGGGTGACGTAGGGATCCCTGCGGGAAATACGACTGCGCTCAATCCTTTCGCAAAAGAATGTATTGAGTCAATGCTTTCCGCAATGAATGATATTCCTCATCGCCACTGGTCTACTCTTAGATTCAATGTAATCCTCGATCACATATGGGATATTATCAGTGCCGGGAATAATCATATTGCCCAGAAGGAACCTTGGAAGCTCGCCAAAACAGATACCGAAGAGCTGAAAAGTGTAATGTTCAATATCTGGAATGCGATCAGGCTCTCGGCAGTTGCGCTTTATCCGTTCATGCCTGACACTTCAGAGAAGATGTGGAAGCAATTGGGGCTGAGGTCATTAATTGAAGAAACTAAACAAAGCTTGCCAAAGGCTCCAGATGAAGGTTCAGACAATTATCCGGCAATATTTTCATGGGAGTGGAAGCCGGGATATGAAATAAAGATTTCAAAAGGAGAGCAATTATTCCCAAGGATAGAGGTGAAGAAGGAGACAGAAAAAACAAAGGGAGGCAAAGGAGTGATGACTGAATCAGGACAAACTTCTACAGAACAGAAAACAGAAGATAATTTAATTTCCATAGAAGATTTTGCAAAGGTGCAATTAAAGATCGGCAAGGTGCTTCAGGCCGAGCGGGTCCCCAAATCCAGCAAGCTCATCAAACTTCAGGTTGACACAGGCGAGCCCAGACAGGTTGTCGCCGGGATCGGGCAGGCTTACGCGCCTGAGGACCTGATCGGTAAGAGCATCGCGGTTGTAACAAACCTGAAGCCTGCGAAACTGATGGGCGTTGAATCTCAGGGAATGCTCCTTGCAGCCACAGACAGCGACGGTGTGTTGTCAATATTAATTCCCGAAAAAAACGTGAAGGAAGGGGCGAAAATAAAGTGAGCGCCAAAATTATTTCAATTAACATCAGCGAAAAAAAAGGTATGAGGAAAAAGGCAGTTGAGTACGCTGTCATAAAAGATAATTACGGCATCGAGAGCGACGCCCATGCCTCGGAAAAGTGGCACCGGCAGATCAGCCTGCTCGCTCTTGAGAGCATCAAAAAGATGCAGGACAAGGGACTGAATGTCGGCCCCGGTGATTTTGCCGAGAACATTACGACCGAGGGCATTATTCTCATGACCCTTCCTGTCGGCACAAAAATGATTATCGGGGAAGGCATTGAAGTTGAGGTCACCCAGATCGGCAAACTGTGCCATGCCCGCTGCGCGATCTATGAACAGGCCGGCGACTGCGTGATGCCGCGAGAAGGCATCTTTGTAAAAGTGCTGAAAGGCGGCACGATTAGAAAAGGAGACAGTATAGTAGTTAGGGATTAGGGATTAGTAAAAACCAAGCCCCAACCCCTAACCCCCAATCCCCAAGATGATCAAGGTTGCGATACTGACATTAAGCGATAAAGGCTCAAGAGGCGAGCGGGAAGACACGAGCGGGCCGGCTATCGAAAGGATGATGAAGAAGATCGGCGCAAAAGTTGTCAGCTCTGATATCCTCCCGGATGAAAAGGCATTGATAAAGAAAAAACTTCTTTCCTTATGCAATAAGGTTGACCTTATCCTCACCACCGGCGGCACGGGTGTATCACCGCGTGACGTGACTCCTGAGGTGACCCGTGAAGTCATTCAGCGGGAGATACCGGGCATTGCCGAGGCAATGCGTTACAAGGGATTGAAGAAGACCCCCTTTGCAATGCTTTCTCGGTCCGTTGCAGGTGTCAGGGGGAAGACCCTGATAATAAATCTTCCTGGAAGCCCGTCGGCGGTAAAAGAAAATCTGTCGGTGGTCCTTGACTGCCTCCCTCATGCAATTGAAAAGATCCAGGGATGTCAGAAAGATTGCGCAACCCACAGATTCCGGGGTAAGCCCGGAATGACAAAATAAATAATATCCGGTAAAATCTATTTATGTCAAACGTAGGATACATAGGCGCTTTTCTCGGCGGGCTGCTCTCTTTTCTCTCGCCGTGCGTGCTGCCGCTTATCCCGTCGTACGTTTCCTATATCACCGGGATATCCTTTGAAGATTTCAAGACCGCAGACAAGGCATTCATAAGAAAACTTACGCTCATAAATTCCTCCGCGTTCGTGCTTGGCTTTTCCGTTGTGTTTATCCTGCTTGGAGTATCGTCATCTTTTATCGGTTCTCTTTTCTCGTTCTACTATGACCAGATCAGGATAGTCGGCGGGATAATAATCATCTTCTTCGGACTGTACGTGATGGGAATCCTGAAACTCAACTTTCTTGCGTCGGACAAGAGGATCCACCTCAAGTCAAAACCTCGCGGGTATATGGGATCTTTTGTCGTCGGGCTTACCTTCGGCGCGGGATGGACGCCGTGCATCGGCCCGATACTTGGATCGATCCTGCTTATCGCGAGCACGTCAGGTTCCGCCATGTACGGCTTCAAGCTCCTGCTCGTATATTCCGCGGGACTCGCAATCCCATTTGTTACAACATCCCTTCTCATAAATACCTTCCTCAGCCATTTCAGGGCCATACAGAGCCGCATGAGAATAATAATGATCGTCAGCGGCCTGCTGCTGATCTCCTTCGGAATAATCCTCCTCACCGACTCCGTGCATCTGCTCCTGAGCATAGCGCCGGACCTGGGAGTGGAGAAATTGATCACCCCATCGCATAAGGCCCGGTAAATTCATTGGCCGCTTTTGACTTTTAGGGCGGAATTTCTGTATTTTACAATGTTATGATTGATTTGCACACACACACATTTCTCAGCGACGGGGTCCTTATTCCCTCGGAATTTATGCAGAGGGCTTACGCCGCGGGCTACACTGCGCTGGCGATCACCGACCACGTGGACCCGTCAAATATGGACACTGTTGTGCCGAAGATCGTGGAGACAATCGAGGTCCTCAAAGAATATTTAAAAATAACTGTCATCCCCGGCGCGGAGATAACCCACGTGCCTGTCGGACTCATAGGGAAAATGGTTGAGAGGGCGCGCAAGCTCGGCGCGAAAATTGTGGTTGTGCACGGCGAGACCCTTGCCGAGCCTGTGGCCCCGGGATCGAACAGGGCCGGGATAGAGGCAGGCGCTGACATACTTTCACATCCGGGGCTGATCAGCGTTGAGGATGCGATTAGGGCAAAGGAATTAGGAGTGGCCCTCGAAATAACCGCGAGAAAGGGACACAGCATCTCAAACGGCCATGTCGCAAAGGTCGCTATGGAGACGGGCGCTTCACTTGTGATAAATACGGACGCCCATGCGCCTGAGGACCTTATCACCCTTGAGCGCGCAAAGATAATTCTGCGCGCAGCGGGCATTGCAGAGGAAAAGATAGATCAAGTTCTTGCAAATTCAAAAAAGCTTGTTGATAAAATTAGGAGGAATTAAATGCCAAAGATAATCAAGAAAAGACCTGCCAAGGCCAGGCCTGCCCAGGAGGATGAGGTAAAGCACGCCGCCTTACACGCGCTGGACGCCGTAAAGCAGAAGCAGAAACAGGTAATAACAATTGTGTCCGCAATCTTAGCTGTAGCCATATTATTTGTGGCCTTTAAGTTCTACTCATCATCGCAAAATGAAAAGGCCTATGCGCTTGAGAAAGAAGCGTACAACATTTATTACAACACCAAGTCTGATAAAACCACCCCTGAAATGGAAAGGTGGAAAAAGGCTGTGGACCTTTTCAAAAAATCCGTTGATGTGAAGGTGACCCCGACCGCGTTATATTACCTCGGCAACTGTTACTACAATCTTAATGATAATGAAAACGCGATAAAGCAGTACAGTTTATTTATCAATAAATTCGGAGGCAATTACGAAATAGTGCCCCTTGTTTATCAGAAACTTGCGTCCGCTTATTTTAAAACCGGCAAGAGCGACAAGGCCCTTGAGGCCCTCGGCAATCTTGCAAAAGTTAACGGCGGAATATTCAAGGATACAGCCCTGATGGCGGAAGCCAGATATTATGAAAGCACCGGGAATGCTGAAAAGGCAAAAGAAAGATACAAAACCGTAGCCGCTGAATTCCCGAATTCACCGTGGGGCGCTGAGGCCAATTCAAAGATCGCGGTAAATACGCAGGCCGCTCCGAAAGTTGAAACACAGCAGCAACCGCCCGCTGCCGGACCGGTCAAAAAATAACAGGCTGAAAATTATTTGATTACTTCATGCAGCTTTTCAGCCATTTGGGGATCAAGGGTTTTCAATATCTCATACTCCTTTGCGGCGGCGTCCTTCTGTTGCAAATTAAAATAAGAAACCCCGAGATTGAAATGTACATCCGCCGCGTCAGGATTAATTGCCAAGGCCTTCTTGTAGGCATCAATTGCGTATTTATGCATCGCCAGTTTCCCGTAAGATACGCCCATATTATAATATGCGTCGGCATTACGGGGTTTTATTATCAATGAGCTTTTATAAGACGATATTGCCTCTTTATACATTCCTGATTCGCTGTAGGAAATACCCAGATTATAATACGCGTCTGCGCTTTCCGGGTTAATTTTGATTACATTTTTATAAGCTTCCCGTTCCTCTTCGTTCATTCGTAATTTATTGTAGGTAATAGCGAGATTATTATACGCATTCACATAATCCGGTTTTATTTTTACTGCCTGCTTGAACGCCTCAACCGCCTCTTTATACATGCCCAATTCTACATATGCAGCTCCAATATCATTATGCGCATATGGGAAATCCGGTTTTAGCGCAATAACTTTTTTATAAGCTTCAATCGCCTCCTGATGTTTTCCTGATTTGCTTAATTCGTTGCCGCGATTGTAGAACATCACAGCCTTTTCAGCGTCACCGCCCTCAAGCGGTCCGATCTCCCGGCTGCTTGCGTGAGAGCTCCTTTCAATGCCGGAATATGCAATGCCCGGGGAAAGGACCATCATAACTGCGAGAGTAAAAAAAGCAGGTATCTGTTTGATTGAATTTAAAATCATGTCTGCCTCCTTATGCGGGCGAGTGTTTGCAGTTTGTAAGTTTAATTATTAAAGTATAGCAGAGCCGGGGTTTTAATTCCGTCAGCCAGTTGCTAAACGCTGTTGTACTGCTTCACATCAAGCTTTAATTTATCAAGCGCGTCAGGGTCGTAGTCTGAAAAAAGATGAGTGAAGACAGTGTTGTTTGTAAGAAGCGGATCTATGCCGTCATTAATTATTCCCATGCTCTTCAGTTCTTCCCAGCAGGATGTATGGGGAATCGGTGAGAATTCCGTGAGGTGGGTCCTCACGCCGGTCCCTTTCAGAAAGTCCACTCCCTCGATGACCTCTTTAAGGCGCTGCCCCGGCATTCCGTACATGAGATAAGCGCCGATGTTCTCTTTTGTGAAGCCGTGCTTTTTCAAAATCCTTACTGCGGAGACGAAACTCTCTGACGTGACCTTCCCTCCCGTCGTCGCCTGCCTGCCCTCGTTTATCGTCTCAAGCCCGAGGCGCAGCGTGGTGAAGCCTGACTGCTTCATCAGGTGCGCAAGTTCATCGTCAATAAACCGCGCGTGAATGCCGTTAGGACAATGAAACCTCAGTTTCAATCCGAACTTAATTGTCTCTTTCAGGATGACTTTTATATGCGAACCGGCATTTACCAGAAGAGCGTCATCGTAAAAAGCAAAATCCCTGACGCCTGTCTTGTGAAGTTCATTTATTTCCCTGATAACATCAACTGGTTCTCTTTGAAGAAAGTTGTTGTTCAGCACAGCCGACGCACAGTAAGAGCATTTGAAAGGACAGCCGTAACTTGTAAGGACAGGCGCAAAAGGAAACTGCCGGTACAGTCCAAGCCGGTAGTATGGTTTTGCAGAATTTATTTCATGCAGCTTGCAGCCAAATTGTCCAATTACAGTTTCAATTGCAGGGGCAGGTTTTAAACCTGCCCCTACGGAGGACAGCGAGGATTCATTGTCCTCTATCCGCCCTTTATAAACATAATCCGCGCCTGAATTCTCTACAGTGTGTTCATGAAAAAGGGTTGCGTATATGCCTCCGAGAATTACTGGCGTACCGGGCGATAAGGCCCTGCACATTTTTATTGCCTCCTGTACGCCGGGATACCAGTACGACATTATGGAGGTTATCAGGATGATATCGCAGGGCAAACTGTTTCTCAGCGTCTCCTTGAATTCCTCAAGGCCTATTCCGTATCGAGCATAATGCCTCGGAACTGCTTTCAAACAATCCGGTTTACCGACAATCTGTCTTGGATAGCTGCCCCTTCCGAATTTCTTGATCGTAAATGAGTCCGTGCAGTCTATTAATTTCAGCTCCAGATCAAAGCGGCCCAAATATTCGGCAACCCTGAGCAGGCCCAGCGGCCTGGACCAGAGGTTTGCAGCAGCAAAGTCATAGATCCACGGATTGACGAGGATGATCTTCGGTTTCATGGTTTTTCTCTTACTAAATATAACAGAAAATCTCTAATCCTAAAAACGGCAGTTATATCCACAGATTCCACAGATAAAAACAATGACATAAATAAAAATTTGTAAACAAATGTTCATCCGCCAAAAGGTGAAAGTCAAAAGTTGTAGAGACGACCCGGCGGACCGTCTCTACTCTGTGATAATCTGTGTAATCTGTGGATAAATTCTTTTTCAGGTGTTATCCTCATAATCATGGAGACTGTAGCTACCAACAGGAAGGCGTATCACGATTATTTCATCCAGCAGACTTACGAGGCAGGCATCTCCCTTCTCGGGACAGAGGTAAAATCCCTGCGCGAAGGCAAGGCCAACCTCAAGGACAGCTACGCCATTATTAAGAACGGCGAGGCGTTTCTCTTCAATTGTCACATCAGCCCGTACAGTCACGGGAACCTTCAAAACCATGACCCGCTGCGGACAAGGAAGCTCCTCCTTCATAAAAAAGAAATAGACAAGCTGCACGGCAACATCAGCCAGAAAGGGCTTACCCTCGTCCCTTTAAAAATCTATTTCAAAGGCGGGAAGGCAAAGGTCGAGATAGGGCTTGCAAAGGGCAAGAAGCAATATGAAAAACGTGAAGCGATAAAAGAGAAAGAAGCGAAAAGGGAGATCGAGAGGCATATGAGAAAGAGGAGCTAATGATTTTACCCTGCCCTGATTCCCCTATCTTCAAATCTTCTTAACTTCTCAACCTCTATCTTTTTGAATTACTTCCACTCCCCACTCTTTTAATTTCAGGACAACTTTATTCACAAGGGCGCCCAACTGTTGCTGGATATCATCCGACAATTCGACGCTTGTCTCCATTGACTTCGGCTGTATCCCGATGAGGCACATCTCAGGCGGCGTGATTCCCATCAGCCTCGCTGCAAAGAGTGTATCGGGCAGACCGATCTGGTGCACTGAGAGCTTATTTGAGATCAGAAACGCGGGGATCTTGTCGCCCTCAACAGTATCTATTGTCCCCGGTTCTTTTTTGAAATTCGCCGCGTCAATTATCAGGACCTTGTCCCTGCCTTCAAACAATGGCAGGAGATCAAGCCCCTTTGTCCCCCCGTCTATCAACTCAACGGACTCCGGGAAGACGTAATCGTTCTTTAATTTATTCACCGCATGAACGCCCACGCCGTCGTCAGACAAAAGTATGTTGCCGATACCAAAGATTGCTATGTTCAAAAGGTGCCTCCGCTTATCATGCAGCTATTATACATGAATCAAGATTAGCAAAGAGCAAAAGTGCAATAGTACCAAGTCAAAAGTGCAGAAGCAGAGAACAACTGAACTCAAAAAACAAAAGCCCCGGAAGACTTGGCGTCTTCCGGGGCTGATAATTTAACTCTTGACTGCTTGCTGTTTTTACTTCAAGTCTTTTTCAGATATAAACTTGTATCCGGTGAAGATAGAGCCCATCAGGCCGCTCTTCTCTCTGCTGTCAGAGAACCACGAGATGTAGACATGTATCATCGCGAAGGCGAGTATCACGTACATGAAGATGTGATGATACAGCCGGATGGTCGGCAGAAGCATTATGCCAGTAAGCCATCCTCCAAGGAGCGTCCAGATAGCGCCTGAATGGTTTACCGAATACATCGCGAAACCTGAAACGATCTCGAAGATAAATATTATAAACAGCAGGAGGTATGTCAACCCTCCAAGGGCTGAATGTCCGACATGGCAGCTTTTTTTGCTGATCAGCAGGTAGCACTTCAGGTCATCGATCATCCTGCCGATCTTCTCGCCTGTAAATGGAAGCCATTCGCTGATGCAGGCATACTTGTTCCCGGCAAGTGACCAGTAGAGCCTGATGATCACGCTCATCATGAAGGTGTAGGCTGCTATGAAGTGAATGAGCCTCATCCAGCCCATTATCCACTGTTTTGAAGAATAGGCGTGAATAAAGGGACTCCCGATGTAAAACCCTGTAACGGACAGGGTAAGGATGCAGAGAAAGTTGATCCAGTGGGTAAATCTTACGGGAAATTCCCATGCGTAGGTTTTCAATCTCGTATCGTTCATATTTACCCCCTTTCTATTTTATCCTTATCCTTGTTACCTCTTTACCGTCAGGGTCCACCACGTGAACAGCGCACGCCATGCAGGGATCGAACGAGTGGATCGTCCTTAAAATTTCCACAGGCTGTTCGATGTTGGCTACAGGAGTTCCTATCAGCGCTTCTTCGTAAGGGCCTCTCTGGTTGTTGGCGTCTCTTGGAGAGCCGTTCCATGTGCCGGGGACTACGCACTGGTAGTTTGCGATCTTGCCGTCCTTGATGTTTATCCAGTGGCCGAGCGCGCCTCTCGGCGCTTCGTGCAGGCCGTATCCTCTTGCCTCTTTGGGCCATTCAGAGGGGTCCCACTTTTCACCGGCGTGGATCTTGTAGTCGCCCTTCTTCATGTTCGCTGCAAGCTGATCGAGCCATACGGGAATCTGCTCGGCAGTGACAAGCGTTTCAATCGCGCGTGCCGCAATGCGTCCGAGTGTTGAGAACAAAGCCGCAGGCCCGACTCCCAGTGTCTTCAGGACGAGGTTTACCACTTCCTGCACCCTCTTGTGCCCTGACCCGTACGCAACAAGCATTCTTGAAAGAGGTCCGACCTCCATCGCCTTGTTGTCATAGCGGGGGGCTTTCAGCCATGTGTATTTCGCGTCCGTATCAAGGTATTCATACGGAGGCTTCGGACCTGTGTATTTGTAGTTTGTCTCGCCTTCCCAGGGATGCTTTGACGTGCTGTCGCCGCCGGAATATTCATACCATGAATGAGTTACATATTCAGCAACCTTGGTATGGTCCACGGGATGCACCTTTGATATGTCCTTGTTGAGAATGATGCCGCGCGGCAGCCAGAGGTTGTCGGTATTACTTACCGTGTCATTCGGGAATTCACCATACGCGAGGAAATTGCCGACGCCTGCTCCGTGGCCTGCCCAATCTTTATAGAATGGGGCCACCGCAAGGACGTCAGGGATATACACCTTCTCGACAAAGTCCTTTGCGACCTTTGCAAGCCCTGAGATAAAGGCTATGCTTCCAGCGTTCAGGGCGTTCTGGCTGTTCGGGTCAACAGGGATGGACATGCCGCCGACAATGTATGTCTGCGCGTGAGGGTTCTTTGCGCCGAGCAGGGCCTGTATTTTTATTACATCACGCTGCCAGTCAAGCGCTTCAAGATAGTGGGCGACTGCCATGAGATTCGCTTCAGCAGGAAGTTTGTACGCCGGATGCCCCCAGTAAGCATTCGCAAAGGGGCCGAGCTGCCCGTTCTCTACAAAGGCCTTGAGTTTGTCCTGGATGCCCTTGAAATAATCCGCGCTTGATTTCGGCCAGTCCGAGATTGCCTGCGCAAGCGCTGATGTCTTTGCTGGGTCGGCCTTTAATGCGCTTACAATATCCACCCAGTCAAGCGCGTGGAGATGATAAAAATGGATTACATGGTCCTGAACGTACTGAATGCCGGTTATAAGGTTCCTTATAAGACGCGCGTTGTCAGGGATTGTGATGCCTAATGCGTTTTCGACCGCTCTCACCGAGGCGGTTGCGTGAACCGTTGTTCAGACGCCTCATATGCGCTGGGTAAAGGCCCACGCGTCTCTGGGGTCTCTGCCTCTGAGAATGATCTCAATGCCCCTGAACATGGTGCTTGAGCTCCACGCGTCAACAACCTTGCCGCCTTCAACCTTTGCCTCGATCCTGAGATGTCCTTCAATTCTTGTAATCGGGTCAATAACTAACTTTGCCAATGTAAATCACCTCACTTTCCGCTAATCTATTTATCTTCTTTTTTGGGCGAGATTGCCCGTCCTATTCCGTGTATCACAAGGCCCGCCGCTGTTGCCGCGGCAAGTCCGGCGCCGACTTTATCAGCCGTGCTTTCGATGCTAACTCCGGGAACCTTCGGCAGTCTCCTGTAGAAGGGTGTCATGGTGTCCCAGAAGTTAGGCTCGGCGCAGCCGATGCAGCCGTGTCCTGCCTGAACAGGCCAGCTTGTGCCTTCATTGTATTTGATGGTGGGGCAGTTCTTAAATGTCTCAGGGCCCTTGCATCCCATTTCATATAAACACCAGCCCTGTCTGTGGCCCTCGTCTCCCCATTGCCTTACGAACTGCCCGGCGTCAAAGTGCGCCCTTCTCTCGCAATTGTCGTGGATCCTTTTTCCGTAAGCGAAATAAGGCCTGCCGAGTTTATCAGTATTTGGGAGTGATCCGAACGTCAGGTAATGGACGATGCAGGCGGTAATATTTTCAGCGTTTACCGGACAGCCCGGCAGGTTGATCACTGTCGCGCCCGGCACAGCCTCTTTTACACTTACCGCTCCTGTGGGATTCGGCAGCGCGGCAGGAATTCCTCCGTAAGCGGCGCATGTGCCTACTGCAATCGTTGCAAGCGCGTTGCCGCAAACCTCCCTTGCAATGTCAACAGCTGACCGGCCGCCTATGCAGCAATAAACACCGCCGTCTTTCATGGGGATGGAGCCTTCCACAACAACAAGGTATTTGCCCTTCTGGTTTTTCACCACATCCATCAGCGACTTCTCCGCCTGCTTTCCCGCCGGCGCCATTATCGTCTCATGATAATCTACTGAGAGAATATCAAGGACAATGTCTCCGACTGTCGGCTTTGACGCCCTCAAAAGGGCCTCGGTATTGCCGCAGCAGTCCTGAAACTCAAGCCATACAAGATACGGCTTCTTGCCGCCCAGTGCTTCGGCGATCTTCGGGATGAACGAAGCGGGCAGTGCCAGTAATGCAGCCATCCCGGTGCAGAACTTCATGAAGTCTCTGCGGGACAAATCCTTATCGCCGAGAGCCCCCATTGATTCCGCTGCTTCCTGCAATGGATCATCTGGAAACAACTTCATAGAGCCACCTCCTTTTTGAAAATTAAGAGATTTGTTAAGCGTGTCCGTTATCGAAAAATTATCATAAAACCCAATACTTGTCAATAAAATAATTGCATTTGTAATACTGGACGTCAGCAAGGCCGGAAATGTCCCGTCTCCGGAGGAGTGTTTATTATTTCAGACGGGGGTTTGTGCCAAGGTGTTTCAATGCTGTATTTATCAGGGAGGCGCTTTGGGCCAATTGATTGTAAGCCTCTTCCTTTGTCATGGCCCTGTTTTCTTTTTTGAGCTTATGGCCCAGATGCCTTGCCTTATTGGCAATCACCGCGATCTCTTTTGCAAGGTCATCTTCGAAATGGTCGTGCCTGAGATCAACCTGGTACATGAGTCTTTTAAGCCTGTTAATATTATCCAAAACTTCTCCCCCGATTACGCCGTCATTTTCAGCATGGCGTGTTTTGTTGAAATCATCATAGATGACATTGTGAAGCGGGGCCGACAGGTCAGTAATATAATGAACGCAAAAATCAATGTGATATTCAGCGTCCTTCTGATGTTTGTTGTATTCCCTCAGAGATGCCAGAATAGCTCCGTAGAGATGCCCTTCCATATCTTCGGGATTGTTGTACCTTTCTACCTGCTCAAAAACCATCTTCGGCGTCACTTCAACATTCCTGTCATTGTCGAAAAAATGGTTGTACATCTCAATCTTGCCTGCCTTTACTTTGGTAATATCAGGCCCGACCACAGCATACCACCTGTAATAATCCGCGGCCTTTGCAGCGGCAAGATGAGTGTTATCATCCCATCCGAATGCAGGATGGATATTGAAAACGATAAGCAAGGAGACGTAAAAAAAGAATAATGTTGTCTTGTTTTTTTTCATTGTAATATTAAAAAGAGACACGCAGGCACAGGCTATTTGTATTCCAGTATCTTGCCTGCAACCACATATTTATTATTTTTAAACTCCGAACGGACGATCTCCGCCCCTGCCTTCATCGGCTTGAACCTGCTGCTTTTTGTATCAAATAAAATTTCTATCAGCGTTCCCTTTTCCAAATTACGTTCCGTCAGGAATTTGATCCCCGTGTGGCTCAGATCTTTACAAAATCCGGCATGAGCCTTTCTTTCCCCGGATACGGTATAAGTAAACTCCGTGTTCATTATCATGCGGAAGAAATCGCGCTTCTCATTATATTCAGGGCCTAATTTTAAAATGGCTTACTCCTCCCTTCATTCCCCTAAAAATACGATTCGTTATTTTAGCACATCACGTTGAGCAAGCTCACTCGCCGATTATCTTCACCAGCACACGCTTATTTCTCATCCCGTCAAACTCACCGTAAAAGATCTGCTCCCACGGGCCGAAGTCCAGCTTTCCCTTTGTCACGGCGGCGACAACCTCCCTGCCCATTACCTGGCGTTTCAGGTGCGCATCGCCGTTGTCCTCTCCGGTGTTGTTGTGGCGGTATTGTGAAACAGGTTCATGCGGAGCGAGCTTTTCAAGCCATACATCATAGTCGAAATGCAGGCCTGATTCATCGTCATTAATAAAGACTGACGCCGTGATGTGCATGGCATTAACCAGCGCCAATCCCTCTTTGATTCCGCTTTCCTTCAGGCACTCCTCAACCTGCGGGGTAATGTTGATGAACGCGCGCCTTGACGGCACATTGAACCAGAGTTCTTTACGATAAGATTTCATGAGTCCTCCCTGTTTTATAAAAATGAAGTTGAGAAGATAAGAAGTTATGAAGTTTAGAAAAGGCGGGGATTCTTTTTCTCCCATCTTCTCAACTTCACATCTTCGCATCTTCTATTCCCCCGTCAGCCTGACGATCCTCTCTGCCGCCTCTTCCGCGGACTCCTTTTCAGCATCGATTATCAATTCAGGGTCTTCAGGCTCTTCATAGGGGACATTCACGCCCGGCACAGGCGCGCCTGCCTTTCCTTTTTCATATATCTTCTTTGGGGCGCCATGCGTATCGGCCCTCGTTTTCTCGCGCTCAATGCATAGCTCGACCGGACATTTCAGGTACACTTCAAAAAAATCAGGGATTAATTTCCGGGCAAGCTTACGCCAGAATTTCCTGCTGCCGGTTGCGTCGATTATCACATTATGGCCGAGGTCGTAAATGGTCTTTGCCGTATAGACAAGCGCCTTGTAAACATACTCCCGTTCTTTGCCGGAATATGTGGGCGCAGGCGTTACGATCTTCCTGAGATCGTCAATTCTGAGAATTACCGCGTCTGGAATTTTCTTTTTCAATTCCAGTGCAACCGTGCTCTTCCCGCTCCCCGGCAACCCGGTAATCCAGATGACCTTTGGCATGTCTTAATTATACAGGATATTCATCAGGGGGCACAGATAACGGGGGCCGTTTCCCTTTCACCGCTTTTTTTTGGTGGGGCAATTCGCTATCTATACAAGTTGAAATTTTCGTGATACCATTTTTATGGGCAAGAAAAAAATGGAAGACCGGCACAAGACAAAGGAGCAACTCATTGAAGAGCTGAACGGACTGCGCCGTCGAATTGCAGCGCTTGAAAACGATGGTGTCATGAGAACAGCTGATGCATTGCGAAAGAACGAAAAGGACCTGCGCAATATCACATCGAATCTTGCTGAAGGGATCTATGTCCTCAATGAGGAAGGGCGTATTGTTTTCATGAACCCCGAGGCCGAACGGCTCCTGGGATGGACCATTGATGAATTAAACGAGAAGGGCCCTCATGAGCTTGTCCACTGCTGGAAAGAGGACGGCACGCCCCTGTCCTTTGAAGAATGCAGTATGCATAATGTTCTCTCAACAGGCAAGCGATATTCCTCAACCGATGAGGTTTTCCTGCGGAAGGACGGAACGGTTTTCCCGATATCCGTAATTACCAGCCCGGTTATCGAGGACGGTAAAATTGTCGCTTCGGTAACCGCGTTTCGCGATATCACCGAGCTCAAGAAGATGGAGGAGCAGCTTAAGGCCATCTCCGTGACTGACGAATTGACCGGCCTTTTCAACAGGCGCGGTTTCTTCACACTGGCTGAAAAGGAATTCAAACTGGCAAACAGGAACAGGAGGAGGATGTCGCTCCTCTACCTCGACCTGGACGGCATGAAGAAGATAAACGATGAGCTGGGGCACACGTCCGGGGACCAGGCCTTGACAGACGCCGCAAATATCCTCAGGAAAAGTTTTCGCGATTCCGATATCATCGGCCGTATTGGCGGAGATGAGTTTGCCGTACTTATCACTGAGGCGTCCGAGTCTGATATTGAGAATGTAATAATAAAAAATATCAGGAAAAATCTAATGGCACATAATGAGCATGACAAACGCGGCTACAAACTCCTGCTCAGCATGGGAATGGCGCACTATGACCCGGAAGCCCCGTGCCCGATGTATGAGTTAATGACACGGGCTGACACGCGGATGTATGAAGATAAAAAGCGCAAAGTGCAGCAGAAAGGAGTCTCGGTGACGTCAAAGCCCGCGCGAACGGAAAGGCGGGCGTATACTCGTTACCAAAACGGCGATGATTGCCTGGCGCAGCTTGATGATCTGGGGAAGTTTGGAATAAAAGACATAAGCGCCGGCGGGATATGCCTGAGACCATTCTGCCATTTGCCTGTTAACAGCATCCATGAAATAATAATTTCTTCACCTGCCAATGGCGCAATAACGACAACCGGCGCAGTGGTCTGGGCCTCATTGAGGGAAGCTGCAAATGACCCGCCCCAGTATGAGGTCGGCCTGAAATTCATCGGCATAAATAGCGCTACAGAAAGATCGGTCAACAGTTTCATCAACAAGTTTGCTTCTGAAAAAACCCCGGAAACTAAATAGTCCCGGCCCCGGCCCTGTTCCTATATTTAAGTAAAACCGCCTTTTAACCGATTATATACGCAGGAGGCGAGGCGCTTTTAAACATGAAAAGAAGAAAACTTGGAGAGATCCTTGTAGAAGAAGGGTTGATCTCAGACGAACAGCTTGATACCGCCCTTATTATTCAGAAGGGGAAGAACAAGAAACTCGGCAAGGTCCTTATTGAGCTTGGCTACATAAATGAGCTGCAGGTAGCTGAAACGCTTACGAAACAGCTTTCCCTGCAGATGGTGGACTGCAACGATTACACCCCGACACAAGAGATCTTGTCCCTTGTCCCGAAAGAAATTGCTGAAGCCAAGATAGTGCTGCCGCTTGAATTGAAGAACAAGAACCTCTTGCTCGCAATGGCCAATCCGCTTGACTGGGAGACCATAGAGGACATTTCTTTTGAGACCGGGCTGAAATTGTCTGTTGCTATCTCGTCAGAAAACAATATATTGACTGCGATTGAGCGTTTCTACGGCGCTTCGGCTGACACATGGAATTTTCTCAAGGAGCTGCCATCGTATGACGAGGTTGAATTTCTTAAACAGGAAGATGCGGAGTCCGATGCCAGGCAGGGAATCAGCTATCAGGACAGCGAGGCCCCCCCTATCGTCAGACTCGTGTCCATGATTATAGCCGATGCCGTAAATTCCGGTTCAAGCGATATCCATATCGAGCCGCGTGAAACATACGTGCAGGTGCGCTTCAGGATAGACGGCAATCTGAAAAATATCCATCAATTTGCAAAAAACATCCATGATTCTGTTGTCTCAAGGATAAAGATCATCTCGAACCTCGATATTACAAACAGACGGTTCCCGCAGGACGGCAGAAGCGCAATGCGCCTCAAGGAAAAAGCCGTTGAGCTCAGGATATCGACATTGCCTTCTGTTCACGGTGAGAAAGTCGTTATCCGGCTGCTTGACCCGACTACGGGACTGATCCCGCTCAGCAATCTTGGCATTCCTGCTAATATCATCAGACCCGTTATTGACATTGTCAGCCAGCCGCAGGGCATGCTGCTTGTTACCGGGCCCACCGGCAGCGGGAAGACAACAACACTATATTCCATCCTGCAGCAACTGCGTAACGAGACAAAAAACATAATTACGCTTGAAGACCCGGTTGAATATAAACTTGCTGATATAACACAGGTCGGAATAAACGACGGTATAGGTTTTTCGTTTGCCAACGCTCTCCGTTCAGTGTTAAGACAAGACCCGGATATCGTCATGGTCGGAGAGATCAGAGACCTGGATACTGCCGAGATTGGGTCAAGGGCCGCGCTGACAGGCCACCTGGTATTAAGCACCTTACATACCAATGACACTATTTCCACAATTACACGGTTGATAGATATAGGACTCAAGCCTTTTCTGGTGACAGCCGCTGTTACGGGCGTTATTGCCCAGAGGCTCATCAGAAGGATCTGCAGCAACTGCAAAGTCGAGACCCCGGCGCCGGAAGAGCTGACGAGGTTTGAAGTCAAGCATTTAAAGACATATTACAAGGGGGCCGGTTGTGACAAATGTAATAACACCGGATATAAAGGCCGGGTCGGCGTTTATGAAATGCTGAGAATGGACACAAAACTGAAACGTCTTATCTCAAAGAGTTACACAGTGGATGAACTGTGGGACGCGGCAAGAAGTTCGGGGACCAAATCACTCTTTGAAGACGCCTGGTCGAAAGTGGAAGAAGGGTTAACGACGGTTGAAGAGGTAATAGCCAAGATCCCTTATCCCCTCTTTTTAAGTGAAGCGAAAAAAGAGAAGGTAGGATAAATAAAATTACATCGTCACCTTTGTAATAACTCCGTGAAGTTTTTCTGTCGGGAACTCGTAAAATCTTATGAATGTCGGCATCACCCTCTTGATCAGTGAGAAAAATTTCCAGACGGGGTTTTTGGCTGAAATATCTTCGAGGCCGTAATAGACCGCTCTTTCATCAATACCCGCTTCCCTTAGAATGTCCTCCGCTGAAATAAGCTCCATGTAACCCACCTGGATCTCAAACGACCTTATCCCGTTTGCGATGTCTTCCCTGTAAAAGCCGATAACCCCGTAGGGGTCGCTCCTGCTCATGATGGAGATAAAAATATTGTCTTCGTAAACAATGCCGTGAGAAAACATGGTCTGCGTAATGTAGGGGGGAATGCTTTGGATGTCCCTGATGAGAAAAAGCGCTGTGCCTCTTATCTTCGGGGCCGTCGTATAAGCGTTGTTGAATTTTTTTATGAACTCTTCAAAAGGCATGAAGTTCATCATCCGGTAAAGCTGCTTCTGCCCCTGCGTGTAAATCAATATCATGGTAAGCGGGACAGAGCCGATGATCAGGGACCAGTAGCCGCCGTGCGGGATCTTGTAGAAATTGGAAGACAGGTACAGTATGTCCACCCCTGTGATAAACAAAGCCAGAAGCGAATACATAGGCATTTTCTTGAGATAGAAGATCCACATCATCATGATCCCGGTGATCGTCATTGTTCCGGTGACGGCGAGGCCGTATGCCGCCGCGAGACGGCTTGATTGCCCGAACTCCATCATTATGAACAGGACGGCGGCGAGCAAAAACCAGTTCACGGACGCAATGTATATCTGCGATTTTCTCTCGACGGAAGTATAGCCGACTTTCAAGGGAGGCATGATGCGTATCGTTATTGCCTGATAAATTATCGAGAACATGCCGCTTATCATTGCCTGCGAAGCGATCACAGTGGCGCTGATGCTGAGCAGGAGAAACGGGACATAGAAAGTTTCTGAAAAGTGAAACACCATTTCAAAAAGTATGTTTTTGGCTTCGGGATGTTTCAGTAAAAACGCGCCCTGCCCGAAGTAGTTCAATGCCAGGGCAATAAAAACCCCGCCCCAGGCCTGCCTTATGGGCTTTGCGCCCAGATGTCCCATGTCCGCATAAAGCGCCTCGCCTCCGGTTGCGCAAAGGATGATCTCTCCAAGCGCGATATATCCCTTCCATCCGTTTTCAATAAGAAAATTGATCCCGTAATAAGGGTTAAGGGCCTTCAGTATTTCAGGGGCCTCTGACAATGATATTATTCCGGTGGTAAAAAGGGACAAAAACCACACGACCATAACAGGCCCGAATGCGCCTGAGACCTTCTCAGTCCCTTTGCTCTGTACAACAAAAAGGACTATGGCTATCAGTATTGAAACAAATACTATCGTCCCCTGTGAAGTGTTTTCAAAACCCGGTATCAAAACGGAGCCTTCCACCGCGCTGAGGATACTGATGGCAGGGGTAATGACCCCGTCGCCTATGAGCAGCGATATTCCCACAAAAGACAGGATGGTTATAAAGACCGCCTTCTTCTTGTCCTTAATAAGTGGGGCCAGGATCTCCCTGAGCACTATGGTCCCGCCCTCACCCCTGATGCTTAATCCCATAGCGAGCCAGTCGTACTGAATGAAGACCAGGATTATCATGGTCCAGAAGATCAGCGACATGACGCCCATAATATTTTCAGCGGTGGGCTGAAGGAGGAGGAAGACTACCGTAACAGTATATATAGGGCTTGTGCCGATATCGCCGAATACAAGCCCCATCGCTTTAATAATACCTGTCATCGCGAAAACCCTATTAAGATCCTACTCATATTTTTAAAATTTGAAAACTATATATCATACGTCAGGTTTGTTGATGAAAGCAACGAAATGTTACCGCGGATTTTTCTTGAAAAGCTCCCTCGCCTTTTTAAATATATCATGGTACTCTTCTGTCCTGAAATCGGGGTAAGTATACGGCAGGACCTGGTATGATTTGCCTGAGTAGATCAGGGTGACTTCCCCGTATATTCCATTGCCGAGGTATAACCGGTGGGAATAGTCTTTTGTGGAAACCAGGACGATCTTTGCCGAATCCAAATAGCCCGGGTCAAGGTTTATTCCCCTCCCGCCGCTCTCATTGAGGCACTGCTTTTCAAGCTCAATTGTCTTTAATTTTATCCCGGAGATGGTCTGCGGGTTTATTAATTTCTCAAAGAAGACAAACTTCCTTTTCAGGTCAGCGCCCATCTCTTTTTCATAATAAGCGGAGTGCTGCCACTGCCATACGGAGCTTTCGATATCCGAAGGCCCGAAGAGTTCGCGGAGTTTCTCTAAAAGCTGATCAAAGAGGGAAGCATCCTGTGAAAGCATCCCGACGAATAACTTTACCGGATGCGGGTCCCGAAGTATTTTGCTCATACAGTTGTAATTATAGCAAACATTGCCGATATGATTTTTGGTATGATATGGCAAGGCAATTTGCCTTTCCAATAATTTTATATTTAACAACCACCCCATCCCCTCCTTGCCAGGGAGGGGAAATAAGGTGAGGTGAAAATCTCCGTAACTCCGCGGTAATCTGCGGCTAAAAAAATGGACTTGGGTTCTTTCGGCAGCATAACATTCGATATCAATTTTCTTTCCAGTCTCATGAGTATCGTGATAATAGACCTGATACTGGCGGGAGACAATGCCGTGGTGATCGCCATGGCTGTCAGGTCTCTTCCCCACGACCAGAGGAAGAAAGGGATCCTTTTCGGTTCAGGCGCTGCCGTCCTGCTCAGAGTGATACTGACCTTCTTCGTGGCCCAGCTCCTCCAGGTAAATTACATAAAGCTTATGGGCGGCATACTGATCTTATGGATAGCGGTAAAGCTTTTCATGGAAGGCGTGCCTGAGGACAAATCAGGTAAAGAAGCTGCTACTATAACTCAGGCAATCAGGATAATCGTCGTTGCCGACATTACAATGGCTACAGACAATATGCTGGCAGTGGGCGGGGCCTCGCACGGCAACCTGTTCCTGCTCCTGTTCGGTCTTGGTTTAAGTATCCCGTTTATTGTTTTCACGAGCAACCTCCTCTCAAAGCTGATGGACAGGTACCCGGCTATTATCTACATCGGCGCCGCCATTCTCGGGAAGGTTGGCGGTGAGATGATCATTACGGACCCTGTTATTGTAACCATGCTTAGCCCCGGCAAGGTGATACAATATGCTGTAGAGATCACCTTTGCTGCCGGAGTCATCGTGGCTGGAAAGCTCTGGATGAAGTGGAAGGTTTCAAGGGAAGAGAAAAGGGACCATGTTCATGAAGACGCTTAACAAATTTAATCCGCAGATTTCGCAGATTGCACAGATAATAAAAATAAAAATCTGTGTAATCTGTGTAATCTGTGGATGGTAATCCAGGAGAAATCATGGCGATACTGACTATATCAAGGGAATTTGGAAGCGGCGGCAGGGAAATAGGGCAGGCCGTAGCGAAGCTTTTAAATTATGAATATGTAGAAAAGCAGAATATTTTAGCCGACCTGAAGGCCGCAGGCGGGAAGTGGGAAAAATGGGGGAAAGACCTTGATGAGCACTGTCCGACCCTGTGGGAAAAACATGACTGGTCATTCAGGGGGTTTTCAGCCCTTGTTCAAAGTTTCATCCTTGATCACGCGCTAAAAGGCAGAGTGGTAATTATGGGAAGGGGCGGAAATTTCCTTCTCAGGGGTATTCCTCCGGCGTTCAGTGTCCGTATCGTTGCGCCAGTTGAAAAAAGGCTCGAAAGGACCATGCTTCGTGAGTCAGTTGACAGGGAAACGGCAAAGTGGCTTATAGAGAGAACTGATAGTGAAAGAGAGTGTTTTATCCGCTCCGTCTATAGTAAAAAGTGGGACGATCCAACTGAGTACGACATGGTTGCGGATACCGGCGTTAATTCTGAAGACGAGATTGTAAAAACCCTGCACGCGATACTTTTGGAAAAGCAGCGGTTCGATTCGGAAATTGAAACCCTCCGCATACGCGCTGATGCGGCAAGGGTCAAAGCCGGGCTGCTTACAAACCCCAGGATCTTTGTCCCTACTCTGGATGTTTTTTACGATAAGCACGGGCTTGTCTTGCGGGGGATCGTGCACAACCCCGGAGAACATAAGGCCGTTGAAGAAGAGGCAAAAAAATTGGCCGGAGACCTGCCGCTGAAGTGCGAACTCCACTACAGGGGAAAGCATCAGCCATAAAACTAAACGAGTAACGAGTGACGGGAAAGTTGAAGATTCTAACTCTTTACTTGTTACTCGTTACCCGTTACTTGTTTGTATCCCGGCTTGGGGCAGGGTGATAATGACCTTTGTAAACTTATCCTGCTCGCTCTCGATCCTGAGACTGCCGCTGTGGTCTTTTATAATGCCGTAACTTATGCTCAAACCAAGACCGGTCCCGCTGCCTGAAGGTTTTGTAGTAAAAAAAGGGTTCATTACTTTATTCAGGATGCCGGAAGGAATGCCGGTGCCATAGTCAAGAAGACCGACCTGCACATACTTATTATCTTGCGACAAAACCGTTTCCACCTTTATTTCGATTTTTTTGTATTCGTGCGCGCCGGGATACTTCTGGTTCAGGGCGTATCTTGCGTTATTAAGAACATTCAAAAAAACCTGCTGCAATTGCTGGGGGTTTGCCATGACAGAAGGCAGATGTTCGGGGATGTCTATAGTTACATGAATATTGTCCTTCTGGATCTGCGCCATTGTCAAAGTAAATGACTCGGACAAGACGTCTTTGATACGGACTGGTATCTTTTCGTCCTTTTTCGCCCGCGCAAAAGACAGGAGGCTGCGAACGATCTCCGCTACACGGCTTCCTTCTTTGATGATCCGGCTTGCCATATCTTCTTCCCTTGTCCCGGCCGGCATTTTATCCGCCAATAACTGCGCATAATTGATTACCCCATTGATAGGGTTGTTGATCTCATGGGCAATGCCGGCGGCAAGCTCCCCTAATGACGCAAGATGTCCTGCGCGAAGCATCTCAGCCTGCAGATTGGTCTTTTCGGTTATGTCGGTAGCCAGGACAACGACACTTTTTACCCCGCCGTTTTCATCCTTTACGGGGAAAACTCTTTCATCAAACAATCTGCCGTCAGGAGTTGAGATTTGGGCCCCCTCAGCAGTCCCTTTCTCAAAACTCCTTGTCGAAGGGCATATTTCACAAGGAATTGAACGGCCGTGCCATAACTCATAACAATATTTTCCTGTTACAGCCGGGCTCTCTTTATTAAGAACGGCAGAGGCGCCTTTATTGGCCCATAGTATCATCAGTTCGTTGTTTAACTGGAATAACGGATCACGGATGCAGTCAAGAACGGTCTGAAACTCAAGTGAAAGCTCCCTGAACCTCTCCTCGCTTTCACGAAGTGTCTTTTCAGTGCGATAGATTGTCCTGATTGGCAGCAGCCACACAATCAGAAACACTCCCAAACCAAGAGGCAGCATCAATAATACCGCCACCCCCGTTTGTTTTATGATCGGCCGCATGGAACGGGATATCTCGACCCTGCCTGCAACGACCCCTGAATCATGGATATTTTCCGACCGCGTGATGATCGGAGGCTCTAATATGTCCGCATTCTCGGCAACGAGCTTATTGCTTAAATTCAGGATGCGCCTTATTTCAGCGTCCCCCCTGATCGGACGGCGTGAAAGGTACTCCTGAAGTCTCAGTTGCTGGAACTCCCACATTTCCGGGTTCGCGCTGATCATGGTTGTAATGTTTCTTGCGTTGATCTCCGCTTCAGCCTCAAGCGCGCCTGTCATATTTTGATAAGAAACAAAGAAGTATCCAAGCGGGAAGACGACCATAACTATGAATATAACTATCCCTGTAAGGACAGTTATTATACGGCTTATGTTTTTAGAGACCTTCACTATTTATTTTCCGGTTTATCTGCAACGAACAGGCTCCCGTACTCTTCCAATATTTTTCTGCCTTCCGGGGACTTAATAAAATCAAGAAATTTATTGACCTTGTCAGACCGTTGATGTTTCGTTACAATGAAGAGCGATTTAAAGATAGGATAATGTCCGCTCGCAAAATTATTAACACCCGGCGACATGCCATTGTAAGTGAGTATTTGCAGCCGCCGTTCTTCGGATACAATCTGGGACAAAGTCGAAAATCCCACAGCCCCGGGGGTTTTTTCTATTATGTCGGCGTTCTCCTGGTCTGTCGCTGCTGCCAGCATCCCCTCCCGTGACAACGCGGCTTCAACGGCCCTGCCCATTTCAGGCGTTATTTTCCTGATAACCAATGTATCGCTGTCGTGAGAAGGCCGGAGGATCAGGCGGATTCGCTGCCCGTCCGGCCACGCCAGTTTCTCCCCTTTATAAATTTCTACAATTTCCCGCGTGGTCAGTCCCGACGCTCTCACGCTTTTATTTGCGACGAGGACCAGCGGTGTTTTTGAATATTCCGTTATTGACAATTCAAGGCTGACTTCTGTACCCTGCAATCCTCTCCCGCTCAGCCCTATATCTATTGAACCTTCTGCGGCAGCTTTTATCCCGCCTGTGCTGCCCAGACTCGGGAATATCTTGACCCTGATACCTGGATGTGCTTTTTCAAATGCCAGTCCGAGCACTTTCATGGTGCCCAGCGCGCTTCCGACGCCGCCTATCTTCAATTCATTTTCTGCTGAATATGCATATGGAGCGGAAAAAAGACTCAGAGTTATCGAGAGTGCAGACAGTACTACGATATAAAAGCTGTTAGATTTGTAATTCATTTCCATCGCCCCGTTTTACTATATATAGTTTATCTTATTTTTAACAATTCCGGTAATGAAGGTAACAGAATGAGGCGGAAATCCGCGTCCTGATCTTATTCGGGATAATTCGCGGAACTTCGCGGCCGAAAAGTTTTTTTGGACTAATAAGGTGTTACGGCTTGCAGACTTTGACGCAGAGGCCGCAGATGTATTGCCCTACGTTGTATTCTTTGGCGAAGTATTTCAATTTTTCGAGGCAGGCTGCTTTGTCCCAGTCCCTGTAGGAATCCCTGATCGCGGACACGGGGCATACCTCGATACACTTTCTGCATCCGCCGCAGTCTCTTTCAAGAAGCGTATCTGTTTGCAAAGGCATGTCGGTCAGGACAGTAGCAATCCTTATCCTGGAGCCTGCTTCAGGATGCACCAGCAGGTTGTTCCTTCCTATCCATCCGAGCCCCGCGCGCAGAGCCACCATCTTGTGCGAGAGGTGGGCCGTCTGCTTTACCCAGTCTACGATCTGGCTTGCAGGAACAGGGAGAGCATTATATCCCTTGTCCTGTATGGCAAGAGATATTTTCAGGGCGGTTTGATCGAGCAGGAGGTTGACCATCTTGTAATGGTGAAGATAGTGACGGGTGGGACCGGTCACGCAGCTCTTGAGGACCGAAGCGGAGACCCTCGCCCCTATGGAAATCCCAAATGACAAACCCTCTGTCTGGTCCAGTGGGAGAGCGTCAAAGTGAGATCTCAGGTCCGCAACATCGGCGACCCCGAACGCGGTCAGTCCAGAGGAAAAAGCGATGTCTTTAAGTTTGTTATACATATTTAAAAGTAAGATTCAAAGACCCACAAAATTACCACAGAGACACAGAGGTACGGAGAAGAGCCCAGGAGTAGAGAACAGAAAGTTTTTTATTTAGTTTTCTCTGTGTCTCAGTGACTCAGTGGTTTTATTCTTACAAATACTTCTCAAGCATTTTGATATTCTCAGGATTGGTCCATTCTCTTGGCCCCACTAACTTTTCCCTGACGATGCCGTCCTTATCAATAATAAAGGTTTCGGGAACGCCTGTTATCCCGTATAGTTTCGCCATCTCATTTTCAGGGCTTAAGAGTGTCGGAGGGCTGACAGGCTGCGTCCTGTAATATTCAGAAAGATTGGACGGGTCGTCCCTGAACAGAACTCCTAACATCTGGAAGGACTTGCCCTGCATCTTCTGAAAGAGGGCTTCCTTGTAAGGGGCTTCAGATTTACATGTAGTGCACCAGGTGGCCCAGAAATTCAAAAATACAACTTTGCCCTTGAGATCAGCGAGCTTCCATGTGTTGCCGTTTGCGTCCCTTAATTCAAACGCAGGCGCAGGCTTGCCGACCGACGCGATCTCCGTGTATTTCTTTTCCTTTGGAAGGAGCAGTAATGCAGCAAGACAAACTGCAATGATGATTACAAGAATAAGACCTTTATGTTTCACAACTACCTCCTGAATAATGAATTGAAATTATTATACCCTAAAACTTATGTGCTGTGCATTCCGTGAAAACGGGAATCCAGAAAAGACAAATTAGATTCCGGCTTAAGGACTGCCGGAATGACAAGAAGAGCAGCATCTATTTTACTTTCAACAGGCACACTGCCTGCGCGGCGATCCCTTCGCCTCTGCCAATAAAACCTATGCCTTCGTTGGACTTGGCTTTAATGTTGATCGAATTTAAAGGGATGCCCGCCTTTGAGATGTTCTCTTTCATTTTTTCAATATACGGCTGAAGCTTTGGTTTTTCTGCAATGACAGTTGAATCAATGTTGACGATATCAAAGCCTTTCTGTTTCATCATCTCAACAGTCTTTGCGAGCAGGTCAATGCTTGACGCGCCTTTCCATTTCGCGTCAGTATCGGGGAAGCGCCTGCCGATGTCTCCTTCTCCCAGCGCCCCGATGATCGCATCGATTATCGCATGACAAAGCACATCCGCATCGGAATGTCCGAGCAGACCCTTTTCAAAAGGTATCTCCACCCCGCCGAGGATGAGCTTCCTTTCCTCAACCAATCTGTGCGAGTCATATCCGGTCCCTATTCTCATTATAAATTCACCTTTGCCATCAGCCACTCCGCCATCTCCATGTCCTCCGGCGTTGTGACCTTAATATTATAAGGACTGCCCGTGACAATTTTGACCCTGCCGCCGATCTTTTCTACGAGCGCGGCGTCATCCGTGGCGTATGATCCTTCAGCATATGCCGCGTCATATGCCTTTTTAATTACGCCGAAAGTAAAAGCCTGCGGGGTCTGGATTGCGCGGATGTTCTCCCGGTTCATGGTAGTGACCACAACATTGTCAGAAGAAACCTCTTTCAGCGTGTCTTTTACAGGTATGCCTGGAATGACCCCGTCAAAGTTTTCTAAATCGCTGATGAGATTTTCAATTAAGCCTTTGGGAATGAACGGCCGCACACCGTCGTGGATCAACACAATACTGCCTGGATCAATTCCTGCCCGTTCAAGAAGTTTCAGCGCGTTGTAAATGGAGTCCTGTCTTTCCTTCCCCCCCGGAGCAATTCGTTTTATCTTTGAGAGATTATGCGCCTTGACCATTTCATGCCCGTTCTCAATGTCCTCGGCACTGAGCGCAGGCACCACTTCGGAGATCAATTTTTCACTGTTGAGCCTTTTCAAAGTGTGGACCAGGAGGGGGACGCCGTTAAGGTCCGCAAAGGTTTTCTTTATTGATGCGTTGAACCTTTTACCCAGGCCGGCTGCCGGAACTATAGCGATCACTTTTTTTATCATTGAATGGAACAATCCGCAGATTACGCAGATTTCACAGATGTTATTTTATCTGTGTAATCTGCGTAATCTGTGGATAATACTTTAATGCCGGGCCGCCTTTGCCTCTTCTCTGTCAGCATCTTCCTTTAATCGCGCGAATATCATACGGCCAGCGGTTGTTTGCAGCACGCTTGTAACGACAACATCGAGCTGCTGGTTTATCAGTTTTCTCGCGTTGTCAACCACCACCATCGTGCCGTCATCGAGGTAGCCCACGCCCTGGTTATATTCTTTGCCCTCTTTGACTATAAAGATGTTCATCGTCTCACCAGGCAGGACAACGGGCTTTAAGGCATTTGCAAGCTCATTGAGATTCAGCACTGTGACTCCCTGAAGCTCAGCAACTTTATTCAGGTTGAAGTCATTGGTGATTATCTTTGCGCCAAGCAGTCTGGCTAACGCGACAAGTTTTGAGTCTACCTCTTTTATCTTCGGGAAATCTTCATCGATTATTTTCACCGTGACATTAGACAGTTTCTGCACCCTGTGAAGGATGTCAAGACCTCTCCTGCCGCGCGCCCTCCTGAGGGAATCAGTAGAGTCAGCGATATGCTGAAGCTCCTGCAGGATAAACTGCGGGATGATAAATGTCCCTTCGATGAAACCTGCCTCGCATACATCAACGATCCTGCCGTCTATGATTACGCTGGTGTCAATGATCTTGGCGTGTTCTTCCTCGACCCTGGTTTTAAAGGCCTTCACTATGTTCTGAAGGGTAAAGTCTTTCCCCGCCCTTAGCCCAAGAAGCAGCCCGCTGTAGCCGAACAGCGCGTTAATGACAACTCCGATATAGGTCCCGTCGACGTTGGTGAAAACGGTTTTAATGGGAAGATAAATAAGCTTTGCAAACAAAAGCCCGACCGAGAGGCCTATCAGTCCGCCGACTATCGTGCCGAAACCGATCATGGTGAGCACATACTCTAAGATGAGGGCGATTACGCCGACCCCGGCGCCCCAGAAAACACCCTGATAAGACGCGCCCGTACTCATCCCGATAATAAATCCGCCTGCTGTAAAGATTAAGAAAAAAATGACCCTGTAAAGCATAACCACATCCTTTTTTTTAAGAATAAATTTTTAAGGTGATATAAAATTTATTGCTGCCCCTGTTAATAAAAAGGAGCAGGGTATCTCCCTTCCTGACGTTAGCGACCGTGCTGTTAAAATCACGTATGTTTTTAATGCTCCTTTTATTGATCTCCTGAATGACGTCTCCTTTTTTCAGGCCTGCGTCTTCAGCGGCGCTGTACGGTTCCACCTTGACGATTACAACGCCCTTCTCGTCCTTCGGCAGGTCCAGTTGTTTTGCTATCTCCTGTGTCATGTTCATCACGCTGAAGCCTGCGAGGGTATGCTCCTCAGGAGATTTTCTTTCTTCCTGCTCCTGCGGGGCCGCCTGCGCCATTTCCTGCGGGAATTCCGTTACGTTTGCAATAAGGGTCAGCGTCTTGCCGTCCCTCATTACTTTCAATTTTATCCTGCTCCCCACATTACTTTGAGCGATTATGTTGCGGAGAGACTCCACATTTTTAACTTCCTTATCGTCTACTTCAATAATTATATCACCTCTTCTTAACCCCGCCTTTTCAGCAGGGCTTCCTTTAAGTATCTCCGTGATAAGAGCGCCAGCGGATTTGTTCATTCCGAACTCTTTCGCAAGTTCAGGGGTGAAGTTCTGTATCGTTATCCCCAGCCATCCTCGTGTGACCCTGCCATGCGTTATGAGCTGGGTCATTACCGACTTGGCCATGTTGCACGGAACTGCAAAACCTATCCCCTGATATCCGCCCGTTCTTGAGAAGATGGCGGTGTTGATGCCGATCAGCTCTCCCTTTATGTTTACGAGGGGGCCGCCTGAATTGCCGGGGTTTATGGCCGCGTCGGTCTGGATAAAATCTTCATAATCCGCTATGCCTACATTTGCCCTGCCGATCGCGCTGACAATCCCCATTGTAACGGTATTGCTCAGGCTGTAAGGATTGCCGAAGGCAAGCACAAATTCGCCGACCTGGATTTTGTCCGAATCCCCCCATTTAATTGCGGGGAATTTCTCAACCGGGATTTTTATGACCGCGATGTCCGTCTTCGGATCAGACCCGATGATCTTGCCTTTAAAATTTTGCTGGTCATATACGGTAACTTGTATCTCATCGGCCTTTTCAACTACATGAGCATTTGTGAGAATGTATCCGTCGGGAGATACCAGCACCCCTGACCCTAAACTCTGTTCTTTCCATTTCTTCGGCATCTTATGATAGGGTTCGAATAAATCGGGAAACTGATCGTCGAAGAGGTCCGAGAAAGGTTTGGCGTCTCTTTCCACGATCTTTGAAGTGGAGATATTTACTACAACCGGACTTATGACTTTTACGACCTCTGAAAAGGCGTTGCTTTCCCCGGAGAGCTCTTTCGGTATCTGGAAGTTGTAAACATATGGCGGGCTGGTAGACTTAGCGGGGAATATATTTATGCGATTTCCAATAAAATAACCGGCGATCAAAGCAACGAACACAAAAATCAGTAATGTCGTCTTTTTCATTAAACAAATTATACATCCGATAGTTTGACCTTGTAAACCCTTTCTACTTAATCGAATTTTACATTGCTCCACAATTTGTATGTTATGGTATTCTACATGGCAGCCTGTTTTGCTAATTGCTGCAAAATGCAAAATGAAGAAATCCTGCGGCAAGCAACAGGGAATTGCATGTTAAAGCGAAGTTCGCAATGAACATCCAATCATATATCAAACATATTGAGCAACTGGATAAACAGTACCTCTGGCATCCTTTTACCCAGATGAAGGAATGGACTGAAGGGCCGCCCGTAATTATTGCGGAGGGACGCGGGTCTTTTCTGAAGGACATTTCCGGCAAATGGTATATTGACGGCGTGTCGTCTCTCTGGGTTACAGTCCATGGCCACCGGAAGAAAGAGATAGACGACGCGATAAAAAAACAGGTTGATAAGATCAGCCACTCCACCTTGTTAGGGCTCACACATCCCCCGGCAGTTTTATTGGCAGAGAAACTGGTGAGGATAGTGCAGAATTTCGAAGGTAAGAAGTTGAGAAGATGGGAGGATAAGAAGTTTTCAACCTCTCAACCTCTTAATCTCTCAACTTCTCAGCTTCCTGACTCCAAACTTCGCCGCGTCTTTTACTCCGACAACGGCTCAACCGCGGTGGAGATAGCATTGAAAATGGCCTTCCAGTACTGGAGGCATAAAGGGGTCAAAGGCAAAAAAACATTTCTCACACTTAATAACGCATATCACGGCGATACAGTGGGCGCGGTAAGTGTCGGCGGGATCGACCTGTTTCACTCCATATTTTCTCCGCTCCTGTTTAAAACCTTTAAAGCGCCGTCGCCGTATTGCTACAGGTGCGGGCCTGGTAAAAAATATCCGTCGTGCAGGCTTTTCTGTCTCCACGAGATGGAAAAAATAATGAAGGAGCATCTAAAGGAAATAGCCGCTTTGATCATCGAGCCGCTTGTTCAGGGGGCCGGAGGCATGATCGTGTCGCCGCCAGGATATTTAAAAGGAGTCAGGAAACTGTGCAGCAAATACGGCATCCTTATGATCGCCGATGAGGTTGCAACGGGCTTTGGAAGGACCGGCAGAATGTTCGCCTGTGAACATGAAGACGTAAGCCCCGACATCCTTTGCCTTGCAAAAGGCATAACAGGAGGCTGCCTGCCGCTTGCGGCTACAGTTACAAGCGAAGAAGTTTACAGTGCGTTTCTTGGTGAATACAAAGACTTGAAGACCTTTTTCCACGGGCACACATACACGGGCAATCAGTTAGCTTGTGCCGCCGCCCTCGCCAATCTTGATCTGTTCAAAAAAGAAAAGACCTTAAACAGGATGCAAAAGAAGATCGATTTACTGAAGAAAGAATTGGAGAAGATGAATTCATTTTCTCATGTCGGCGAAATAAGGCAGAGAGGGTTTATGGTTGGTATAGAGCTTGTGAAAAACAAGAAGACAAAGGAGCCTTATCCGCTCGAAGAAAAAACAGGCTGGAAGGTTTGCTGCCGTGCAAAGGAAAAAGGTTTGCTAATACGGCCCCTCGGCAGTGTTGTAGTGCTGATGCCGCCCCTCAGCATATCCCACCAGGAATTAAAAAACCTCGTACGGTTGACCGCCGAGGCCGTAAAAGAAGTCACAGGATAAGCCTGCCTCAGTTCAATCTTCTATCCAGGAACTCTTCGAGATACTGGAGCAGCTTCGGGTTATTGACCGAAACGATATAGTAATCATCTTCCGGGTCGCATTTGTAATAGGCAAGAAAATCCCTGTATAACTTTTTCCGGTCAGTGTTGAAAACCATGTAGTTGTACATGCTCTCTCCTCTCTCTGATATTCCCGTTTTTCCTGATATTCTTATCGGAATATTGAGGGGAGAGCTTTAGTGTTTTTAGCAAAAAAAACCACTGAGACACAGAGGTGATTTTGTTCTCTGTGTCTCAGTGCCTCTGTGGTTGACCTGGTTATTATTAATAACTACTTATGCGTTTCACAGGCTGCTGAACCGCAGCAGGATGAGGTCCCGCAGCTTGTAAATCCAAAGACACTATAAAGCGGGCACCAGCCTATAAAAGATGTAATGAGAGGCACAAGCCCTATCACACCCAGCCAGCTCTTAAAGTAAACACCCAGTCCGATGGCTGCAAGTCCTGCGACAATCCTTATTGTCCTGTCTGCACTTCCTATATTTGCTTTCATGGTTCTTACTCCTTTCAGGTTTAATTATTATCTGCTTTAACTTTAACAGGTGGGAATCAGATTGTCTGTGACAATGTTACAGAAGTCATGATTAATTAATTTACCTGTTCCGCTTTTTTTGATAAGCCGTTGAGGTCGGTGATTGAGATCGTCCCTCTGCCCAGAGAGATGATGTTGTCGGATTCAAAATGCTTCAGGATCCTGCTGACAACTTCCCTTGATGTCCCTAATTCCATCGCAATATCCTGATGGGTGATATTGATCCCGTCTTTATGCGTGTGAGCAAGTTTAAGAAGATACTCCGCGATACGCATGTCCATTCTGCGGAATGTGACTTCTTCAACCGTGGCAAGGATGTCAGAGAGGCGTCTGGAGAGGAGATTGAAAATATAGTCCCTCCAGATTTCATAACGGTTGATCCAGTTGCGGAAAATGGCTGCTGGGACCAGCGCCGCTTCCACATCTTCTTCAATTATCGCGATAGCCGGAAATTGACCATTATTGAAAATGCATGAAGCAGTCAGGATGCAGCTTTCCCCTTTTCCCAGCCTGTAAAGCGTTATCTCCCTGCCGCTCTCAGCGGGCTTATAGACCCTGACAGTGCCGGAGAGGACCAGGGCCAGTTGTTTGCATTCATCTCCTTCCAGAAAGACGAATTTGCCCTTTGGGATCCGCACAACTAAGGCATGTTCCGTGATTTGTTTTTTAATTTCCGCATCCGCGTCCCTTAAAAAAGGGAAGGCCCCGGATATTCTTTCCAGTACCGAAATGCTATCATCCATTAAAGCGCTCCATAAAGAGTAATATACTACAAAGAACTGATGAAAATGCTAAAATAGCTGCGCTGATATTCACCTCGGCTAACAAAAAAAGGAAGCACAATGATGAGCTTAATCCGCTTTTACAGAACACCGGCCCTTTCAGGATCAAAAGAGAAGGCGCTTTTGTCTCTTATTCAGCAAAAGATATCTTCTGATATCATAGAGCTGAAAACCGAAAATTGTTTCTATATAGAAGCTGCGGAGCCTCTGACTTCCGATGAAATGAAAGTCCTTAAATGGCTGCTGTCAGAAACATTTGAGCAGGAGAATTTTTCCGACAGAAGTTTTTTAACCCCCAACCCCCAACCCCCAACCCCTGCCGTTGTTTTCGAGGTTGGCCCCCGCATGAATTTTACAACCGCCTGGTCCACCAACGCCGTGTCTGTCTGCCGCGCCTGCGGTCTAACAAAGATCAGGCGGATTGAGCGATCAAGAAGATACCTGTTAATATTTAATCAGAATACAGAACACAGAACACAGAACACAGACAATTTTCAGTTTGACCCGGACTTTCTCTCGTCACTCGTCACCCGTCACTCGTCACTCTTTTACGACCGGATGACAGAGTGCCCTTATCCGAAACCTTTGGAGACATTTGAGACGGGGGTGAAACCAGAACCTGTCTTTGTCCTGCCTTTAATTGAAAAAGGGCCGGATGTACTGAGGGAAATTAACAGGGAGATGGGGCTTGGTTTTGATGACTGGGACATTGATTATTACTATAACCTGTTCGTCAAAGATATCGGCAGGAACCCAACCAATGTGGAGTGCTTTGACCTGAGCCAGTCCAACAGCGAACATTCCCGGCACTGGTTTTTCAAAGGCAAGATCGTTATAGATGACGTAGAAATGCCGCTTAATCTTATCGAGCTTGTCAAGCATCCTCTCGACCTGAACCGCAGAAACAGCGTGATTGCATTCAGGGACAATTCAAGTTCGATCAGGGGATATGAGATCCAGACGATAACGCCTGAAAATCCTCTTGCCCCTTCGCGCTTTCAAAAGAAACGCGTTGTCTATGACGTTATTTTTACAGCAGAGACCCACAACTTCCCAAGCGGGGTCGCGCCTTTCCCCGGGGCTGAAACAGGAACGGGCGGAAGGCTCCGTGACGTTGAAGCTACCGGCAAAGGCGGACTGGTCATCGCGGGGACTGCGGCATATTGTGTCGGCAATCTTCTGATCCCCGGCTATGAGCTGCCGTGGGAAGACCAATCATTTCCATACCCCGGCAATCTTGCGTTACCGCTTGAGATTGAGATCCAGGCAAGTAACGGGGCCTCTGATTACGGGAACAAATTCGGCGAGCCAGTGATACAGGGATTTACCCGGTCGTTTGGAATGAGACTGCCAAACGGCGAGCGTTATGAATGGCTCAAGCCGATAATGTTTACCGGCGGCATCGGGCAGATGGATGCCCGGCACATTGAAAAAGACAAACCGCAAAAAGGGATGCTGGTGGTAAAGATCGGGGGCCCGGCTTACAGGATCGGCATCGGCGGAGGCGCCGCGTCAAGCATGATACAGGGAGAGAATATCGCGGAGCTTGATTTTAACGCGGTGCAGCGCGGCGATGCTGAGATGGAACAGAAGATGAACAGGGTCATGCGCGCCTGTGTCGAAATGGGGGATGCCAATCCTATTGTCAGCATCCACGATCAGGGCGCGGGAGGAAACTGCAATGTCGTAAAAGAAATTATCTATCCTGCGGGCGCAAAGATCGAGGTGAGAAAAATTCAGTTAGGCGACAACACCCTTTCTGTACTTGAGATATGGGGCGCTGAATATCAGGAACAGAACGCGCTTCTTCTAAAACCTGAGAGTGTCGCGCTGTTCGAGAAAATGTGCGCGAGAGAGAAAGTCCCGTATGCCGTAATCGGTGAAATCACGGGTGACGGATTTATCGTCCTGTATGATGAAAATGACAAAACCACTCCGGTCAATCTCGATCTGGAGAAGATCCTCGGCGACATGCCGCAAAAGACATTTCAGCTTGAACGTTTGCCTATGCAAGCGCAACCTCTTACCTTCCCCTGGGATTCAGCTTCAAAGAATGACTTGGCCCTCGTCACCCGTCAATGCCTTGAGCGCGTGCTTCGTTTGCTTTCAGTCGGTTCAAAGAGGTTCCTAACGAACAAGGTTGACCGCAGCGTTACCGGACTCATTGCGCGTCAGCAGTGCGTCGGGCCTCTTCAGCTTCCATTATCAAATGTCGCTGTAATTGCCCAGAGCCATTTCGGGCTGACCGGGGCCGCGATTTCAATAGGAGAACAGCCGGTAAAAACTCTTCTGGACCCCGCTGCAATGGCGCGCATGAGCGTGGGCGAGGCCTTAACGAATATTGTGTGGGCAAAGATAAGCGCGCTTGAAGATATTAAATGCTCAGGTAACTGGATGTGGGCAGCAAAACTGCCGGGAGAGGGGGCAAAGCTCTATGACGCCGCTGTCGCGCTGAGTGATATTTTAGTGAAGCTCGGGATCGCAATTGACGGCGGAAAAGACAGCCTCTCAATGGCAGCGCAGGTGCAAAAAAAGAGCATAGAGCAAAGAGCAAAGAGCTTAGAAGAAAAAGAACAGACAACTGAGATTGTGAAATCTCCCGGAACGCTCGTCATCTCTGCATACGCAACATGCCCTGATATTACAAAAGTGATCACGCCTGACATTAAACGGCCCGGGCAGAGCAAACTTATATTCATTGATTTGGGAAAAGGCAAAAACCGCCTTGGCGGAAGCGCGCTGGCCCAGGTTTATAATCAGATCGGAAATGAGTCCCCTGACGTAGATGACATAAAATTATTAAGTCTGGCATTTAACGCAATACAAGCTCTTATTGAAAAAGGATTGGTCCTGTCCGGCCACGACAGAAGCGACGGCGGGTTGATCACAACATTGCTTGAAATGGCCTTTGCGGGAAACTGCGGAATTGAAATACAGGGGTTGGGGATTGGGGATCGGGGGTCGGTAAACGGAAGCATAGCGATATTATTTTCGGAAGAACTTGGTCTGGTAATTGAATATCTGCCCGAAAGGGAAAACGAAATAATTTCTATTCTCAAAGACGTTGCCGTTCCACATCAAATCATCGGCAGAACGTTAACTGATAAGAGAATTCAAGTTGGTCTCGTCACCCGTCACCCGTCACCCGTCACTGTTTTAAACGAGGACATGAGAATCCTCCGGGGCATCTGGGAGGAGACGAGTTATCAGCTTGAGCGCCTTCAGGTCAACCCGTCCTGTGCTGATGAAGAAAAGGAAAATATTTATGACCGGAAGGGGCCGCAATATGTATTACAAGAAGGGATTAGGGATTGGGGATTGGGGATTGGTAAAAGCGCAAGTTACCAATCCCCGACCCCTAACCCCCAATCCCCCAGAATTGCAATCGTCCGCGAGGAGGGCAGCAACAGCGACCGGGAGATGACCTCCGCGTTTTATCAGGCGGGATTTGAGCCGTGGGATGTGACGATGACGGATTTTCTTGAGGGAAGAATTTCTCTATCCGGTTTCAGGGGAGTGGCATTTGTCGGCGGCTTCAGTTATGCGGACGTTCTGGATTCCGCAAAAGGCTGGGCAGGGGCGATCCGTTTTAATAAAAAAATATGGGAAGAGTTTCAGAACTTTTATCACAGAAAAGATACGTTCAGCCTCGGCGTGTGCAACGGCTGCCAGCTCATGGCCCTTCTTGGATGGGTCCCGTGGCAGGAGATCGATGGTTCAAAACAGCCGAGATTCATTCACAATGTTTCCGGGCGGTTTGAATCCCGTTTTTCAACTGTTAAAATTCTGCCGAGCCCCGCAATCATGCTGAAAGGAATGGAAGGCTCCTCTCTCGGCATCTGGGTTGCGCATGGCGAAGGAAGGGCTTACTTCCCGGATGAGGCAATTCTTAAGCGAATAGAAAAAGACGATCTCGCGCCTGTGCGGTATGTAGATGATGACAATGAAGTTACCATGAAATATCCGTTTAACCCCAACGGCTCTGCCAATGGAATAGCAAGCCTTTGTTCACCGGATGGAAGACACCTTGCGATCATGCCTCATCCTGAAAGGACTTTTCTGAAAAGGAATTGGCCCTGGATGCCTGAGGACTGGAAGCAGGATTTGAAGGCATCGCCGTGGCTGAGGCTGTTTCAGAATGCCAGAGAATGGTGCGGGTGATTGGATTTTTAGGTAGCTGAAAATGTTATACTAATTTACTTTTCCAGAAAGAGTATTCAGGAATATCAGTGAACAGCATTAAAAGATTAATTCACAACCACCAATTATTCTGCAAACCCTACTTGTCACTTTCCGCTGACAAATTCCACGATGAGTGCGGGGTTTTCGGAGTTTACGGCCACCGCGAAGCCTCAAACCTTACTTACCTTGGTCTTCACGCCCTGCAGCACAGGGGACAGGAGGGTGCGGGCATATGTTCTTCAGACGGAAGACAAGTCTACATTGAAAAATCCATGGGGCTTGTTACGGACATTTTTTCTGAAAAACGCCTGAAGCGCCTCCCGGGCGAAATCGCCATCGGACACAACCGTTATTCAACTGCCGGATCAAGTTCCCTGAAAAACGTACAGCCGCTCATGGTCAACTTTTCTCTTGGCTCTCTTGCAATCGCACATAACGGAAACCTTGTTAATGCCCTTGAGTTAAGGACCGCGCTTGAGTCAAAGGGCGCGATCTTTCAGTCGTCGTCTGACAGCGAGGTGTTTGTGCATCTGATCGCAAGCTCAAAGGCAGGCGGATTGTATGAACGCATTATAGATGCGGCAAGGACAGTATCAGGGGCTTTCAGCCTGCTCATCATGACCGAAAATGAGCTTATTGCGGTAAGGGACACATACGGGTTCAGGCCGTTGAGCATCGGCAGATACGACGGGGCCTATATTGTCGCATCCGAGACATGCGCCCTGGACCTTATAGGGGCGAAATACGTGAGAGACGTTGAGCCCGGTGAAATGGTTATTATCAATGAAAACGGAATAACTTCCATGAAGCCAATGCTCGCCACCAGACAGGCTTCCTGCATTTTTGAGTTTATATATTTTTCAAGACCCGACAGCAATATATTCGGCAATATCAATGTGGACGCTGTGAGAAAAGAATTCGGCCGCCAATTGGCGCGAGAATATCCTGTTGAAGCGGATGTGGTCATCCCGGTGCCTGATTCAGGAGTGCCTGCCGCTCTTGGATACGCGCAGGAAAGCGGGATCCCTTTTGATTTCGGTTTGATAAGAAACCACTATGTCGGCAGGACGTTCATTGAGCCGCAGCAGTCCATACGGCATTTCGGCGTGAAGATAAAACTGAATCCAGTCCGGCAGCTTCTCGAAGGCAAAAGGGTGCTGGTTGTTGATGACTCAATAGTAAGAGGGACCACAAGCAAAAAGATCGTAAAAATGATCAGGGAAGGCGGAGGCGCCAAAGAAGTGCACCTGAGAATAAGTTCGCCGCCGACTATCGGCCCGTGTTTTTACGGCATTGACACGCCTTCAAGAAAAGAGCTTATAGCGTCAACTCACAGTGTTGATGAAATCAGAAAGTATATAACCGCGGACACCCTGCAGTATTTAAGTATTGAGGGATTGTTGAAAGTAGTTCCTGATTCCGATAGATTCTGCACGGCGTGTTTTGATGATAATTATCCGGTGCTGAATCATCAGGAAAAGATAGAGCAGATGGAGCTTTTTACAATTCTCTGATCAGAAGTTCTTGTTGTTATTGCAGTCTATCGCAAAACTGTCTCCGGCAACTCTTGTACCATCTACCCCTGTAGCTATTGCGCAAAAACACGGATTTTGAGCAGCTCCGTTTATGTCCTGATTTGCCACTATTCTGTAACTGTAAGTAGTTCCGTTGCCGGGCTGAAACCCCGTGAGAATTCCCCTAATTGCTGCGATATTTGCATCGCGCACAGCCATTGTAGAACCGACGGCCCCGATAGTCGCGGTATATGCCGCATTTTCCGCAAAGCGCTGTTCCTCAAGAAGCCTCAAGGCCTCAAGATTCTGATACGCCTCACTTCTTGTTGCATTCCTTTGTTGTCCTATATAGCTTGGAATTGCAATCATTGCAAGAATGCCGATGATTGTAACGACTATGATTAGTTCTACCAATGTGAAACCCTTGTTATTCATAATATAAGACCTCCTTTATCTAATCGGCGGTGACTGCTTTTGAATAAATCGGTACACCGCTCCCGCTGTTATCCATAGCTGAAACAAATACAACTTGGACAGTCTGGTCTGGTGCAGGTGTATAACACAAGGTTATTTGACCAAGGTTTACCGCGGCTGCCGCATCACAGGCTATCTGATTAGCCGCTACCCCACCATCAATCCATAAAGGAACTGCAACATCCCATGGTGAGACTTGGTTCAGGGCTGCTTTTGCAGTTATAAACTTAGCTACAACTCCGGCTATTGCAAGTTGATCATTGCTGCAATCTGAAGCAGCGTTGCATCCAGGCCCGGCAACAGAGCCGTCGCCATTTGTGTCAACCTCAACAAGACTTCCTAAACTTGTAAGGCCTTTTCTAACCGCATTTATCCACCCCTGCAATTCCGGCGTGTTTGAACTCGCTGTTCTTATGACAGCGCCTTTCCTGGACCGTTCCTGCATACCGACATAGGAAGGAATTGCAATGGCAGCAAGGATTCCAATAATAGCGACAACTATAAGTAGTTCGATCAGTGTAAATCCGCCTGTCTTTTTCATAATTGATTTCATATTCGGTTCTAAAAAAAAGGGGGAGTATGCATACTCCCCCTTTTAATACCTCACTTTCTTAATCAGCAGTTACAGCTTTTGAATAAATTGGGGTACCACTACCGGAATTGTCCATAGCTGAAACAAATACAACCTGGATAGTTTGATCTTGCGCAGGTGTATAGCATAAGGTTATTTGACCATCAAAAGCCGCTGCTGCCGCGTCACAGGCGGCCTGATTAACCGCTACTCCACCATCTACCCATAAAGGGTTTGCCGCATTCCACGGGGAAACCTGGCTCAGAGCCACTGTTGCTGCCACAAATTTAGTTATCATGCCGGCTGCAAGTTGCTGGTTAGTATCATCTGCTGCTGTTATAGCGCCGTCACCGTTAGTATCAACTTCTCTAAGCTGGGATCCCGGATGGGCAACGTCTCCCTTTTTTACTGCGGTTATCCAGCCCTGTAATTCTGAAGCTGCTGATTCAGCGCCTCTGGTTACTGCGCCTTTTCTTCCTCTCTCCTGCATACCGATATATCCCGGTATTGCGATTGCTGCGAGGATACCGATGATGGCGACAACTATCAAGAGTTCAATAAGGGTAAAACCTTTTTGCTCTTTCAGATTGTTAATTGATTTGTACATTACGTCCTCCTATTAAGTTTATTCCGGTTTAAGTAACCGGGTTATGGTTATTAAGGGAAGTTTTAGAGAACTTTCCCGCGTACTCTTTACTCACCACCTCCTTCAGAAAAGTTTTAACAGCCAATCTGGTTTGGTATAGAGCATTTCCTGTGCCAGTCGCCAGCTTCATCGAAAATGCAGTAGTTACAATAAGTTTTTGTTCTTGAGCAATGTCGGTTTGATGAAATTCAATTCAATAATTTGTCGCACGTGACGTTTTTTGTCAGTTAACTTATTGACAATAACCGCATTTTCAATTAACTTAATTTACCCATATGAAACATTTGCACCTGATGTTTTTATCAATAGCGGTTGTCCTCTTTATAACATCCCTTCAGCCTGTTCTTAGCTCTGAGATATCCGATCAACCTGCTTATGGAGATGCCCTGATAACAGGTTCCATTGGAGAGCCGAGCGTCCTCATTCCTATGCTTGCCGGAGACAGCGCCTCACACGACGTGGCCGGACTGGTTTTCAACGGGCTTGTCAAATACGACACGGACCTCAGCATTATCGGAGACCTTGCCGAATCATGGGACATCTCGCAGGACGGGCTGGTCATTACATTTTATTTAAGAAAGGGTGTGAAATGGACTGACGGTGTTGAATTTACGGCAGAGGACGTGATGTTCGGCTATAAGACAATCATTAATGAAAAGACCCCGACGCCGTACAAGGAAGATTATCTCCAAGTGAAAAAAGCAGAGGTCCTTGACCGCTACACATTCCGAGTGGGCTATGAAAAACCCTTTGCCCCGGCACTTTCTTCATGGGGGAATTTAGTAGTGCTGCCAAAGCATCTGCTTGAAGGCAAAGATATAACGAAAAGCGATCTTGTAAGAAACCCTATCGGCATGGGCCCGTACATTTTAAAAAAATGGACTTCAGGCCAAGACGTGACCCTCGGCTCCAATAAAAATTATTTTGAAGGAAGGCCTTGCATCGATGAATATGTTTATAAAATAATTCCTGACCCTGCCACAATGTTCCTGGAATTGCAGGCAGGCGGTATTGACATGATGGGGCTTACGCCGATTCAATACACGAGGCAGACGAATACAAAATATTTCATGGAGAATTTCCAGAAGTTCCGCTACCCGGTGTTTTCATACACTTACATGGGATTCAATCTGAAGCATCCGTGGTTTAAAGACAAGCGCGTGAGGCAGGCAATAGCGTATGCGATCGATAAAGGTGAGCTTGTAGATGTAGTCCTGTTCGGACTTGGAAGCCCGGCAACAGGCCCGTATGTTCCTAATACATGGGCGTATAATCCGAATGCAAAAAAATACGATTATGACTTGACCAGGGCAAAGCAGCTTCTCAAAGAGGCCGGATGGGAAGACACGGACGGCGACGGTTGGCTTGAGAAGGACGGGAAAAAATTTGAATTCAGCGTGCTTACTAACATGGGCAACCGTTCGAGGGAACAAACAGCAACCATTGTCCAATACAGGCTTAAAAAGATCGGGATAAAGATGAACATTAGGGTGCTGGAATGGAGCACGTTCATAAATGAGTTTATTGACAAGAGACGCTTTGAGACAGTGATTTTAGGCTGGAGCATCGGGATCGACCCTGACCAGTACGCCATCTGGCATTCAAGCAAGACGAGGGAAAAGGAATTTAATTTCGTCAGTTTCAATAACGCGGAAGTGGATGCGCTTCTTGAAACAGGCAGACGGACCTTTGATGTTGAAAAAAGGAAGAAGGCATACTACAGAATTCAGGAGATACTTGCCGATGAAGTGCCGTATATTTTTCTATACGTGCCTGACGCAACACCTATTGTAAGTTCAAGGTTCAAAGGCATAAAACCGGCGACGATCGGAATAAGTTATAATCTCCCCAAATGGTACGTGCCAAAGAATTTGCAGAAACACAGGATGGAATAATAATGTAAAGTGTAAGTGAATAGTGACAGTGCCAGTCAAGAAAAAAACTGACACCATCAACTGACACTGACACGGGATTGAATCCTCGAATCATGTTTAACTTATGATTACGTATCTTGCCAAAAGATTCTTTGAAATGATCCCGACTTTGTTCGGGATTACCCTCGTTTCATTTCTCATCCTACAGCTTGCCCCCGGCAAGCCCACTGACGTCCTCACGGAGATGAACCCGAAGATCACACCTGAGGCAAGGGAGCGGCTTGAAAAACTATACGGGCTGGACAAGCCGATGATGGTCCAATACGGGATGTGGTTGAAACGCGTTGTCAAACTTGATTTCGGCAATTCCTTTTCAACCGACAGGCGGCCTGTACTGGAAAAGATATGGGACACAAAACAGGCACTGATTGACAGGAGGCTGTTCATCACCTTTTTTATTAATCTGCTCTCACTGATCTTGATCTTTATTGTTGCTATCCCCATCGGCATTTCCTCGGCGACACACCAGCATTCACTCTTCGATAAAATAACAACCGTATTCGTATTCTTAGGATTTGCCATGCCTACTTTCTGGTTTGCCCTGCTCTTGATGATGCTTTTCGGGATACATCTTGACTGGCTTCCGATCTCGGGGTTCAAGTCAATGAATTATGAATCGCTGACTCTTTCAGGGCAGATATGGGACAGGACGTGGCATCTCATACTGCCTGTGTTCATTTCTGCTTTTGGAGGACTTGCCGGGATCTCGCGGTACATGAGAGGCAGTATGCTTGAGGTCATCAGACAGGATTACATAACCACCGCAAGGGCGAAGGGCTTGTCCGAGACAACGGTGATATACAAACATGCGTTAAGAAACGCTCTGCTTACGATCATTACGCTGCTTGGACTTTCCGTACCAGGGTTAATTGGCGGAAGCGTAATCTTTGAAAACATCTTCGGCATCCCCGGAATGGGGCAGTTGTTTTATATGGGCGTAATGACAAGAGACTATCCCCTCGTGATGGGGATCCTGACAATAGGCGCGATGCTGACATTGGTCGGCAATCTGCTGGCAGATATCGGGTATATGATTGCAGACCCGAGGATAAGGGCAAAATAGTGCAGAAGTGCAAAAGAGCAAAAGTACAGAAGTACAAAGGACGGAAGAGCAAAAGCTCCGCGCCTTTCTCTTTGCTTTTGCACTAAAGAAAATATGAGTCACTCACGAACGATATTCTGGAAGCGGTTTAAAAGAAACAGGCTTGCGATAACTGGTGGCGTTGTTGTGTTCGTGCTTTTCTTTATCGCAAGCTTTGCCAATCTTGTTTCTCCGTATGATCCAAGCGATATTGACAGAAAGCATATTCTTGAAGCCCCGAGCGTAAGTCATCCCCTCGGGACCGATGACCTCGGCAGGGACGTGCTTTCAAGAATGATCTTCGGCAGCAGGATATCCCTCTCAGTAGGTTTTGTGGCAGTTGGTATCGCAACGATCATCGGAATGATCGTCGGCGCGATATCAGGATACTACGGAGGCTGGACAGACAGGGTGATTATGAGGATTATTGATATCATGCTTTCTATACCGACCTTCTTTCTCATACTCGCCGTGATTGCGTTCATCGGCCCCGGCATCTGGAATATTATGATTGTCATTGGGCTCACATCGTGGATGGGAGTTGCGCGGCTGGTGAGGGCTGAGTTTTTATCGCTGAAAGAAAGGGAATTCGTACTTGCTGCAAGGGCGCTCGGCGCGAGCGACATGCGGATAATCTTCAGACATATCATGGTCAACAGTATGTCGCCGGTCTTCGTCTCCGCCGTCCTCGGAGTCGCAAGCGCGATTCTCGTGGAATCCGCACTGAGCTTTCTTGGCATAGGCATTCAGCCGCCGGTGCCAAGCTGGGGCAACATCCTGACATTAGGTAAAGACAATATTGAAATAGCATGGTGGCTTTCGGTATTCCCCGGCCTCGCAATCCTGATTACAGTATTGAGTTACAACCTCGTAGGAGAAGGACTACAGGACGCGCTTGATCCGAGATTGTGGGGCAGCGGTAAGTAAAATTCAATCAACGGATGAAACGGAGAACTATAAACTTCAATCCACAGATTTCGCAGATTGCACAGATTAATAAAAAAAGCCTACGAAAAAATCTGCGTAAATCTGAGTAATCTGTGGATGACTTTGTTTTTAAGAATTTATTGCAATAATCCCGTTGCTTATGATAGTCTTATAATACTTTAGAGAAGATTTTATCTTCTAAATACACACGTCCAGCCAATCTTCTCTCTGGCAGTGTTCCGGCTAAGCGGAATTCAGAGAGAAAGGACGGAGGAAAAAAACTGAGGAGGTACACACATGGTAGTAACAATGAAAGAGCTTCTGGAGGCCGGTGTTCATTTCGGACATCAGGTAAAGCGCTGGAACCCCAAGATGAAAAAATACATCTTCGGGCAGAGAAACGGCATCTACATCGTAGATCTCCAGAAAACAGTCAAGATGTTCGAGGAGGCTTATAATTTTGTCAAAAATATCTCCGTCCGGGGAGAGTCCGTCCTGTTTGTCGGCACCAAGAAACAGGCGCAGGATGTGATAATCGAGGAGGCGCAGAGGGCTGGATCGTATTTCGTCAACCAGCGCTGGTTAGGCGGAATGCTGACTAATTTCAGCACGGTCAAACAGGGTATTGAGAAATTAAAGAAGATAGAGAAGATGAAAGAAGACGGCACTTACGAACTCCTGACCAAGAAAGAAGTTTCTAAATATGAAATGGAAAGGATACGTCTCGACAAAAATCTGAGCGGCGTAAAAAATCTGACCGGCCTGCCCGGGGCTATTTTTATCGTAGACCCCAAGAAAGAGTCCATTGCTATTGCCGAAGCAAAGAGGCTGTCTATCCCGATAGTCGCACTTGTTGACACCAATTGCGATCCTGACGACATTGATTATGTTATCCCCGGCAATGATGACGCGATAAGGTCCATTAAATTGATCTCGTCAAAAATAGCCGAGGCAGTGCTTGAAGGGAAAAATATTCTGAACAAAGCAGCGCAGGAGTCTTCCGAGAAAGAGGCCATTGCGGAAAAGGTAGCGGAAGAAGAGAAGCAGGCGAAGGAGGAAGTTGCAGGATGATTACAGCAGATGCAGTAAAAAAACTTAGAGAGCAGACCGGCGCGGGTATGATGGAGTGCAAGAAGGCGCTCACCGAGAGCGGCGGCGATTTTGACAAGGCCGTTGACCTGCTGCGTCAGAAGGGGCTCGCGGCTGCCGCAAAGAAGGCCGGACGTATCGCTGCCGAAGGAGTCATTGCCCTGCGTATCTCCGGTACAACAGGTGTACTTGTAGAGGTCAACAGCGAGACTGATTTTGTTGCCAAGAATGAGGAGTTCCAGAAGTTTGCAGGAGACATTGCTGAACTTGTCTCGCACCAGAATCCGGCTGACATTCAAATACTTTCAAACCTGACACTTGGAAACGCCACTGTCGAAGCAAAACGGCAGGAGCTTATACAGAAGATCGGCGAGAACCTGTCTGTCCGCAGGTTTGTCCGTTTTGAAACCAGCGGGAAGATCGCCTCGTATCTGCACGGTACGCGTATTGGAGTCATTGTGGACTATGAGGGAGGAGACGAACAGCTTGGCAAGGACCTCGCAATGCAGGTCGCGGCCTCCACCCCTCTTTATTTGAACCGTGAGACTGTGCCTGCCGAAGACCTTGACAGGGAGCGCGCTATTTTCGAGGCGCAGGCGAAGGAATCCGGCAAGCCAGCCAACGTTGTCGGCAAGATAGTTGAAGGCAAGCTTGAAAAATTTTTCGGAGATACCTGCCTTGTTGACCAACTCTTCATTAAAGATCCGGACGGCAAGCAAAAGGTCAAAGATATTCTTAAAGGCGCCGTCATCCGCAGGTTTGCCAGGTTCCAGGTCGGCGAGGGTATCGAGAAGAAGAAGGAAAATTTTTGCGAGGAGGTTGCCTCTCAGCTCAAGTAAGGCTGTGAATACCTATGGCACGAGCACGGTTCAAACGCGTATTACTTAAGTTAAGCGGCGAGGCCCTGATGGGCAGTAAGAATTTTGGAATTGACCAGAAGGTAGTACAATATATATCAAAAGAGCTTAAAGGCATTTCAAGGATGGGCGTTCAGATTGCAATCGTCATAGGCGGGGGGAACATATTCCGCGGGCTTGAAGCAAGCGCGGAGGGCATGGAGAGGACCTCGGCCGATTACATGGGTATGCTGGCGACAGCGTTAAACGCCCTTGCCCTGCAGAATGCATTAGAGGTGAACGGGATGCCGACAAGGGTATTGTCGGCTATAGAGATGCGCGAGCTTGCGGAGCCTTACATCAGGAGGAGGGCTGTCAGGCATCTTGAAAAAGGAAGGTTCATAATATTCGCATGCGGCACCGGCAATCCCTATTTCACAACAGACACGGCAGCGGCACTGAGGGCCATGGAGATAGGAGCTGATATTATATTGAAGGCAACAAAAGTCGACGGGGTATACACCAGCGATCCGATGAAAGATCCTTCAGCAAAAAGATTTTCGGAGATTACTTATATAGATGTCCTTAAGAAAGGTTTGAAGGTTATGGACTCAACCGCCATATCACTTTGTATGGACAATAACCTGCCGATAATGGTTTTCAGCCTTATGAAACGTGGCAATATCAAGAAAGTTTTAGAAGGCAAGAAGATCGGCACTGTGGTGAAAGGGGGAATTCCTCATGCAAAAAGAGGTTAAGAAACGGCTGTTGGACAAAATGGAAAAAGCCATAGAGGCTTTGAAAAAAGATCTCGGGGCCATAAGGACCGGCAGGGCTTCATTGTCTGTCTTTGACGGCATCACCATGGATTATTTCGGGACGCCGACTCCAATTAATCACGTTGCGACTTTAAGCGTTCCTGAAAGCAGGCTGATCACCATACAGCCGTGGGACCCTAAGATTATAGCCGACATTGAAAGGGCCATTCAGAAATCAGACCTCGGTTTAAACCCAAGCAATGACGGCAAGATCATCAGGATCGCCATTCCTCCGCTTACGGAAGAGCGCAGAAAAGATATTGTAAAGCATGTTCATAAAAGAGGCGAGGAGGCAAAGGTCGCCATCAGGAATATCCGCCGCGACGCCAATGAAGAAATAAAGAAACTCGAAAAAGATAAACACATAAGCGAAGACGATACCAAACGCTCGACAGAGGAAATACAAAAAACCACGGATATTTATATCAAGAAAGTAGACGATGTGATTTATCATAAAGAGACAGAAGTGATGGAAGTCTGAAACAAGCTGATAGCAATTAGCTGTCAGCAGGCAGCTTTAAGATTCGTTTACTGACTGCTGATCGCTAACTGCTAACCGCTATTTATAACTAAAGGAGGACTTATGGCTTTACGTGTAGGCATTAACGGTTTTGGAAGGATCGGCAGAAATTTTTTCAGGATATGCTCTAAAGAGCCCGCGATCGAAATTGTGGGGTTAAACGACCTCACAGACGCAAAAACACTCGCTCACATATTGCGCTATGATTCCGTTCACGGTACCTTTGACGCTGATATAAAGGTCAAGGAAAACAGCCTCGTGGTAAATGGCAGGGAAATAAAGGTCACTGCTTTGACAGACCCTGCTCAACTGCCCTGGAAGGACTTGAAGGTTGACGTAGTGCTTGAATCAACAGGCCGCTTTGTTGACAAGGCCGGGGCCTCAAAGCACCTCGACGCCGGCGCGGGCTGGGCCATTATATCCGCTCCCGCAAAAGAGCCTGACGCCACGATCTGCATGGGCGTAAATGAAGAAACCCTCGACGTATCAAAACACAAAATTATATCTAATGCTTCATGCACAACAAACTGCCTCGCTCCGATCGCAAAGGTCATTGACCAGAAGTTCACGATAAAGCGCGGCCTTATGACTACAATACATTCATATACAAATGACCAGCGCATACTCGACCTCCCTCACAAGGATTTGAGAAGGACGCGCGCGGCAGCCCTTTCGATGATACCGACAACAACAGGCGCCGCAAAGGCAGTCAGTTTGGTCCTGCCCCATTTAAAAGGCAAGCTGGACGGTTTTGCAATGAGAGTGCCCACCCCGAATGTATCCGTAGTGGACCTCGTAGCAGACGTTGAAAAAGAGGTGACCGCGGAATCAGTTAATGCGGCGCTCAAAGAAGCGGCTGAAGGCCAGCTCAAGGGTATATTGCAATACTGTGACGAGCCGCTTGTATCAATAGATTTCAACGGTAATCCGCATTCATCCATTGTTGACGCAGAGCTTACCAAAGTAATGCAGGGCAACATGGTAAAGGTGCTGTCCTGGTATGACAACGAATGGGGATACAGCACACGGTTAAAAGACCTTATGCTTTACATCGAAAAAAAGAGGTAACTAACAGTCATGGAAAACGGTCATTCTGTTCCAATAAAAGGGGTATTAAATAAACTTTCCATCAGGGACCTGGACATTAAGGACAAAAGGGTCTTCATACGCGTGGATTTCAATGTTCCGTTGGATGAAAATCTCAACATCACTGACGACAGAAGGATCCGTTCAGCGCTCCCGACGATAAATTACGCTATTGATGAAGGCGCTAAAATAATATTAGCGTCACACCTTGGAAGGCCCAAGGGCAAGCCTGACAAAAGATACAGCCTTATATCAGTTGCAAGAAGGCTCCAGCGTCTTATAAAGAAGGAGGTAAAATTCCTTCCCGACTGCATCGGGCCCGAAACAGAAGCGGCGGTCGGCAAGATGTCCGGCGGCGATATAATGCTCATTGAAAATCTGCGGTTTCACCCCGAGGAAGAAAAGAACGACGAAGAGTTCAGCAAAAAGCTGGCATCGATTGCCGATTACTATGTCAACGATGCCTTTGGCGCGGCCCACAGGAGCCATGCCTCAATAACCGGGATAACAAAATTTCTTCCGGCAGCGGCAGGCTTTCTCCTTCAAAAAGAGATCGAATACCTGCAGGGCGTCACCACACATCCGGTCAGGCCTTTTGTCGCGATCCTCGGAGGCGCCAAGGTTTCAGGAAAAATTGACGTTATCAAGAACCTCGAGAAGAAGGTCGATAAAGTCATCGTCGGCGGAGGTATGGCGTTCACCTTTTTGAAGGCCATGGGATACAATGTCGGAGACTCCCTTGTGGAAAATGAAATGTTAGGCCTTGCCAATGAAATAATCAAAAGCGTAACTTCCAAGGGGATAAAATTCTATCTCCCCGTAGACTGCGTCATCGCCCAGAGCATCGAGCCCGGCGCGGAAACAAAGCTCGTAACCGCCCAGGAAATACCAAACGGCTGGAAGGCTGTCGACATAGGCCCTGCGTCAGTAAAACTCTTTTCAGAGGCGCTGGAAAGCGCAAAGACCATTTTATGGAACGGCCCGATGGGTGTTTTTGAAGTGGACGCCTTTTCGCGCGGGACCTTTGCAATCGCGCACGCCGTTGCCGACGCATACGCGCTTACAATCGTAGGCGGCGGAGACACTGACCTCGCGGTAAGCAGGGCCGGCGTCGCTGAAAGCATCTCGTTTATCTCAACCGGCGGCGGAGCAGCGCTTGAGCTTCTTGAGGGCAGAGAACTTCCCGGCCTCATGGCATTGACTGAAAAATAATCACAGCCTGCCAATAAGGCAGGTATCCCTACGAATAGACACGTACGAGCACTAATAACTTGAACCATTAAGTTATTAGTGCTCCTTCTGCTTTAAGACGATGAGCTATTTTATTATTCGTGCCAATTCGTGAAATTCGTGGCTGATTCTATCTGTCATTCCCGCTCCAGTTCAATCAACGTCACTTCAGGATGGGAAAGAAAACGGACCGGAGGTCCCCACGTGCCGGTGCCGCGGCTTACGTAAAGATAAGAATTGGCAAGAGGGTTTGAAAGTCCTGAGTCAGACGGATAATAAAATTTCGTAAGCAGGCTGAAGGGGAAGATCTGCCCCTTGTGCGTGTGGCCTGAGAGTTGTAGATCAAAAAGGCCTGCCGAGTCTTTGTCCGCAAAAGGCCTGTGTTTGAGCAGAAGGGTAAACTTTCCATGGTCCAGCCCGGACAGTAATTCTTTCTCTGAAATATTTTTATAAAGTCCAAAAGCTTCTCCGGCAGGATCGTCAACGCCGGCGATATTTATTCCCGCCGCATTGACTGTTTCCCCTCTTAGAATTTTAAATCCTCCCTTCGTTGTGAAATCCAGCGCCTGCTTAAGCCCGGCGTAATACTCGTGATTGCCGGTTATAGCGAATTTCCCGTACCTTGGATTGACCTCATTTAAAAGTTTCTCCAGCCCCTCAAGCCTGTTGATCTGCCCGTCCACGAGGTCGCCTGTGGACACAAGAATGTCGGGATTTGCCGCTTTCACTTTGCCCAAGATCCTCTTCAATCTTTCCTCTCTTATAATCAGCCCGATGTGCACATCCGAGATCTGTGCTATTTTTAAACTGCTGATATTAGCCGGGAGCTTTGCGGTCTTGAACGTAACGTGTTCAACGCGAATATCCTTTGCATCAAAATAGCCGTAAGCGCTTATCGTGATTGAGAGCAGAAGCGGCACAAAAAAAGAAATTTTTGGTGAGGTAAACGCTGTCGATAAATTTCTTTTAACTATAAAACCAATGGACCGGCAAAGCTCAAATACTACAGAGGCGGAAACGAACAGGAACAAGGCCCCCATCCACAGATAACCGATATATGACATCACCCTTGCAATGAATTCAAATCCATGCCTTTCCGATGAATAAATTATGAACGGCGAGAAGATCATGACAGCCATAAAGGCGATAAGCGGGACAGCTTTTTTGATTTTAAACTTGAAAGCCGATCTTGCCTTAAAAAAGGCATACACATGCAGCAGGCCGTATATCAAAAAAAAGAATGCTAAAAATTTACTCAACACCGTCTCCCGATAACAAAAATACTGAGCAGAATGTTTTTTTATTATAGAAGATTTACCATGGGATTATTACAAAAGTAACAGAAAGGCAGGTTTTAAATCATTTGGAGATAGAATTCATACGCGACAACGATGACATATATTTTTATTGCGACAGGCAGGCCTATCCTTGTAATATTTACATTTTTAAACAGGCATAAAACAATCAGTGATAATGCGGTCACAACAAATTTAATGATTGAAAAAGGCAGAAAACCATATTCCAGGAAATGCGCCATGATAGGATTGGCCTCAATAACCTTGCCTTTTTCTATCAATACAAGAGTCAGATATGCGTCTAAACAACTGAGGCAAAGCAGGGACAAAATCACTATCAGGAGCCTTGTGCTGTACAAGTCCACAAAAAGGTAATTTTTTTTATCGGATTCTCTCCTGATGATCTTTCTTTTGCCGCCCCAAAAAGTGTATCTGCTGATAATAGGGGTAGGACATCTTCGTCTATCCGAAGAGTCTCTCATTTCCATCCCTATGCCGTAAGTGTCCATGTTCATATTATAGCTATAGTTCATCCCACAATATAATCATTTTCCACACGCAATATTCTATGGTAAATAACGAAGCAAGCCATATGCCATTGCGTAACATATTGATATTTCAGGAACGGTTTTTTCTTGTTCAAAACTAACTGTAAGATATTTCGACACTTTCAGAAAAATTTTAACATAAAGGCCAACCCTATATTTCTTTATCCCGGTATCCGCCGTTGCCTTCCTACTTTCTTTTATCGTTGGCCTCATTTCCGCCTACTGCTTGGTTCTTTTGATAAGAGACTATCTAAACTTGTTTCGTTTCGATTTCTTATTTGAGGCAACGATTCCCTTCCATCGCGTTTTTGAGTGCGGCAATTCGAGAGATTGTGTTTTTAGACGAATTTTGTTACGATTTTACCTCGCCATGGAAGACAGAGAAGCAAAATCCATAATCGAGGCAATTCTTTTTATAGCCGCTGAACCGTTGACCGTTGATTCGCTCAAAAATATTTTAGAGATGGACAAGGTTGAGGTTGAGAGGCTTGTCAAAGAGCTTGTCTCTGATTACATGATCAACAACACTGGCCTTCTAATCGCTGAAGTAGCGGAAGGAGTGCAGATGGCCACAAACCCCGCGTGCGCCCCTTGGGTGAAGAAGCTCCTGTCAACCGCGGTCCCCACAAAACTTTCCCAGCCGTCTCTTGAAACACTCGCCATAATCGCCTACAAACAGCCGATCATCAAGGCGGAGATTGAAGCTATCAGGGGGGTCAATTCAGACGGCGTTGTGAAAACACTGCTGGAAAGAAAACTCATAAAGTTGCTCGGCAGGAAGGAAGTCCCTGGCAGGCCTCTCATGTACGGCACGACAAAGGAGTTCCTCCAGTATTTCGGGCTGAAGGATTTAACAGAGCTGCCCACACTCAAAGAGTTTCAGGAGTTTGAAGTCCCTGAAGCGCCTGAATATCTTCCAGAGGGAGTTGAGACCCAGGAAACTTTCGCTGAAGAAGAATACGATTCAATGGTGCCGGATGACCCCGCGCTGAGTGAAACTCAACCTGCTGAAGAAACGGAAGGCGGCGCGGAACAGTTCACTGAAGAACAGGCAGCAGATGAGGCCGCGCCGCAAGAGGAAAAGTAAAATTATTTTTTCTCAGCCTTCTTGTTTTCTTTGTCCTCTGTCTTTTCACCCTTTATGGTTAAATCCTTCACATAATCAATACACCGTATGTCCTTGCCGCTTACCGAGAATTTTTTCTGGCAAGTCTCCCTCCAAGCGCAGATGGCGCAGTTGGTCTTTTCATGCATTGGCTCCTCCTCTATCGAGGGAATCTTTCAGACTTTTATTCCAAAAGAAGCTCAGCGCTGTCCCGATGTTCGCCTCGATGCTCTCTTTTGAGTTTATTATAAAGATTTTTCCGCTTATATGAAACAGCTCTCTTTCGATCCTCTCAACCGGCGACGGGCCTTTATACCGCCTTTGCAGTTCCGCCCCGAACATGGGGACTATCTTGTCCTTCATCCTGAGTTCAGTGTCGTCAAGGAAGATCGATATGTCCGGCGACAGATCTTCCGCGCGGTCCAGAAATGCGGTGATCTCCCTGTCGTAGATCTGTTTCGGCGGAGAGGACTTGACCTCCATGTAAAGGACCGAGGATTCGATCTTTGCGACAATGTCATAGTCGCCTCCGACTTTGGGCCTTTTGAATTTCACTCCCCACACGGCCTCAGCCTCAAACTCTCTTTGAATTAATCTTGCGACGAACCACTCAAGGGTTTCCCCGAAGCTCTTTACCGGGCGTTTTTTTACGCGATACCCTCCACGCGTTAGCTCGACAACTCCCGTCTTCAGGAGGAAGTCGATATACTGCGCCGTCACTTCCTTTGTCGCGTATCTTGTTACTTTCTCCGGCGTGAAAAAGTCCTGGTGCTTTATGACATCACGGAGGAACAGCCTGAAGGAGTATCTTTTTAATTTTTCAAAGTAGGGATTCAGATATTTTTTCTGAGGCAGGAGCAGGTCTTCCGCAGGCTCTTTCTTATAGATCCTGAAACCCCGGAGCTTCAGCATGGCTTCAAGCGAAGGCGTAAGCCGGGCCACGGTTTTGCGGAGGCGCCTGATCTCCGCCTTCAGGGATTTGATGTTATCAGTTGTTGCCACTGATTCTATTTTAACGCAGAAACCTGTCTGTCACTGCGGGGAGCGATTAAGCTACAGGAGTTTTTTTATCTTTTCCCAGTCGACGCTGTTTTTGACACAATCAAATAAGTCGAGATAAATGCCCTGTGTCTTTATGTCCCGGCTGTCTATTTTTACACCGTTGTTTGTGATCTTCTCGGAGTGGATGCCGCGTTCTATTTCATAATCACATGCAACGCCAATGACCCCTTTGAGTTTTTTTCTCCGGACCAGTCTTTTCGTGAAACCGACGCTTGGAGAAATGTAGAATTGATATCCTTTCTGCACCGCAAGATCATAAATCTCCCCGCATCCGCACAGTTTGCATTTGCTGCACAGGACGCCGTCAAATTTTGAGAATTTCGCAGGGCATTTATCGTGGATCAGGCAGTGGGGAAGGATGACAGCGATGTCTTTTTTATCCAGCTTCAGGAAGTCTTCCCTGTAGTACGCATTGATCACCGGCATGATGTCGCATCTCTTAAGGCCGAGGAGACCTTGAGCTTTGTAGAGGAGCAGTTTGCTGACGAAGCCCAATTTTTTCAACATCTCAAAAGGATAACATAATTAAGCCGGATAAATTAACCCGGAAAAACCACGGAGGCACTGAGACACAGAGAAAAATAACCATAAAACCGCAGAGATTACATTTTTGTCTTTCTTCGTGCCTCCGCGTCTCCGTGGTTATTTATATGTAATTCAACCATTTTACAAATGAACCATTAATAAATTATGCGGATGCTTTTTTATGCTGTATAATTTGGTTTATATGAAGAGTACGGGAAAATTAGCTGAAGAGCGGGTGAGCAAAAGAAAGGAGGGATGCCTTTGAAAAAGCTTAACACCTTGATAACAATAATGTCTGTTTCAATCCTCATTTTTTCCGCTGAGTCGTTCGCGCAGATGGGAATGAAATGGAAAGGAAGCGGAGGCTGGGGGATGGGTTCCGCTTACGGCAAGATGTACAATCCCCAAACCGTTGAGACCTTAAGCGGCGAGGTGGTCAGCGTTGATAAGATCACCCCGGTTAAAGGGATGTATTACGGAGTGCACCTGACAGTTAAAACCGACAAGGAGACGATCTCTGTCCACCTTGGTCCCGGATGGTTCATGGAGAACCAGGACATGAGGATTGAGCCTAAAGACAGGATCGATGTCAAAGGATCGAGGATTACCTTTCAGGAAAAGCCGGCTATTATTGCCGCTGAAGTGACTAAAGGCGATGAAACACTGAAACTCAGAGATGAAAACGGCTTCCCCGTATGGAGCGGCTGGAGAAGAAGATAAAATGCAAGCCCACCCGTCTTCAGCTAAAATTTTCATCGAGAAAAAGTGTTTATCAGCCGCGAAGTTCCACGAATTGACCCGAATAAAATCAGGACGCCTCCGAATTTATTTCAATTTAATAATTTGATCTACACGTTGTAGGGGCGGGTTTCAAACCCGCCCCTACAGTTCATTCATGATTTCATTCAAAACTTACTCTCCGTGTCTGTAGTATAATTAACCCTGATTATGCAGACCGACAACAGGAAAGCAGTCCTTGCCTGGGCGATGTACGACTGGGCCAATTCGGCATTTGCCACTACGATCATGGCGGGTTTCTTCCCCATTTTCTTTAAACAATTCTGGAGCGCGGGCGTTGATACGACCGTGAGCACGGCAAGGCTGGGGCTGGCCAATTCCATAGCAGGAACGACCGTGGCATTGCTCGCCCCTCTGCTTGGCGCGATCGCGGACAAAGGGACCTCAAAGAAAAAATTCCTCATCTTCTTCGCTTACATGGGCGTTGTCATGACCTCGTCTTTATACATGGTTTCAAAAGGCGACTGGGCCATTGCGATGACGCTGTATATTCTCGCGATCATCGGGTTCTCCGGCGGGAATATTTTTTATGATTCTTTGATCACCGCTGTTGCGTCGGAGAAGAGGCTTGATTTTGTCTCGGCCCTCGGGTTTTCCATCGGGTATCTTGGCGGCGGGCTCCTTTTCGCATTGAATGTGTGGATGACGCTTAGCCCCGCGACCTTCGGAATTGCCGACGCTTCAGAGGCGGTCAAGTTTTCATTCTTCTCCGTTGGCATATGGTGGGGGGTATTTTCAATCCCGCTGATCATCTTTGTAAAAGAGCCGGAGAATGCAAAGACCAAAGACGGCATGAACGTGGTCAGGGCAGGGCTTGTTCAATTAAAAAACACTTTCCATGAGATCCGTCACCTGAAAACCATCTTTCTCTTTCTCCTTGCGTACTGGCTTTATATAGACGGTGTGGACACCATCATTGTGATGGCGCTGGATTACGGCATCTCCATCGGCCTGCAGGTAAATGACCTGATCGTCGCGCTCCTCATCACGCAGTTCGTCGGTTTTCCGTGCGCCATAGGATTTGGTTATCTCGGCGGAAAGATTGGCGCAAAGAAAGCCATCTTCATCGCGATTGCCGTTTATTTATTCGTCTCCATCTGGGGCGCCTTCATGCACAGTAAAAATGAATTCTACATCCTGGCTGTTATCGTTGGCATGGTCCAGGGCGGGGTCCAGTCTCTGAGCCGCTCGTTCTTTGCGCGGATAATCCCTGTTGAAAAGTCCGCGGAGTATTTCGGTTTTTACAACATGATCGGAAAATTCGCAACCGTGCTCGGTCCTGTTTTTATGGGCGGGACAGGGCTGATAGTAAGGGCGATGGGCTATAGCAGCGATATTGCCTCGCGAGCGAGCATCACGTCCATTTCGCTGTTCTTCATAACCGGCGGGATATTATTGTCTCTCGTGAATGAGGAAAAGGGAAAAGAAGAAGCAAAATACCTGTCGCAGAAGACGTGAAGAATTTTCGTCTTTTCTTTTCGTAGGGGCGGGTTTGAAACCCGCCCCTGCAAGATGCTGATATAATGTGGGTATATGAACGTCAATTAGAATAAAGACATGTATTCAGGTCGACGAAATATTATTGGCCTGCTGAGAGTGGACATTATTTGCAGAGATAAGTTGTTCTGTACAAGTTACAACGGCTGATTTTGCAGGGCGGGCAGATGCATAATTTGGAGGGCGGAAAATCAGACTTCGAATAATCATATTGATCTTGGCGCTGTTGTCTTTCCTGTCAACTGCTATTGGAGGATATTTCTACTATTCTTCTTTAAAGGAAAATGCCTTCAGTGACACCTATCAAGACGCAGAAGGCCATACAAAAACAGCTGTAGACCGCGTATCATCGAAACTGACTGAATATCAGAAAGCTGCCAGGGCGGCAGCGGGCCTGAAGATACTGCAGATATATCTCGCAGACAAAAACAACAACAACCTCGCAGAGGCAAACACTGTCCTTGACCACTTCCAGAACTCACTTGACGTGGATGTATGCTATTTAATGGACCGGAGCGGCAATACCATCGCCTCATCCAACCGGGATGCCCCGGACAGTTTTGTCGGCAAAAATTACGCATTCCGTCCCTACTTCCGACAGGCAATGTCAGGCGCTGCCGCAGTTTATATGGCACTCGGGGTAACGTCACAAAAGCGTGGAATCTACTTCAGCCATCCGGTTTACAGGACTGGAGTTGAAGGTCCGTCAGGGGTCTTTGTCATCAAGGCATCTATCGAGCCTATTGAAAAGGTATTCAGTAAAATATCCGACGGGATATTTCTTATGACCGACCCGCACGGTGTAATTTTCGCATCCAACCGCAATGAATGGCTTTACCGCGTCTTATGGAAGATCCCTCCTGAAGAGGCATCAGAGATTGCAAAGACGCAGCAATTCGGCGAAGGGCCATGGGAATGGACAGGTATAACTATGAAGGATGTCAATCATGCCGTTGACAGGTCGGGTGTGACGTACATGGTCCATCAGATGGAAATTACAAAGAGTCCGGGTTGGAAGATTATCTACCTTTGGGACATAAGGGCAGTTTCTGAAAAGCTTATCAATCCGCTGGTAAGGACCGCCGGTTACATCATTATGGCGCTGTGCGTGGTTATCGGCTTGTCGGTTTTTTTTCTTTATAAAAAGGCAAGCGGCGACATTATCGCCCGCAGGCTTGCAGAAGAGAAGCTGTCAACAGCGTATGAGGAGCTTGAAAACCGTGTGACGGAAAGGACCACAGACCTGAATCAGGCAAATACGCAATTAAAGGCGGAGATACTTGAACGCAGCCGGATGGAGGATGCCCTGGCCGAAGGCGAAGCAAAATTCAGAAAACTCTCGCAGGAATTCCAGGCGCTCCTGGACGCTATCCCTGACAATATCATTTTACAGGCGAAGGACTTCAGGGTGACCTGGGCAAACCGTTCAGCCGTTATGAGTTTAAAAATGGACGCGTCCTCTCTTCAGGGCCATTACTGCTATGCATTGTGGCATGAACGAACAGCTCCATGTGAAAACTGTCCGGTAGAAAAAACGTTCCTAACGGGAAATCCGGAAAGTGCGGAGATAAAAACACCGGACGGCAGCGCGTGGGAAATGAGGACAGTGCCGGTAATGAACGACGATGGGGACGTAATTAATGTCATTAAAGTTGTCAGGAACATCACGGAGCACCGCAAGCTTGAGGAACAGCTCAGGCATGCCCAGAAGATGGAAGCTGTCGGAACGCTGACAGGGGGAGTCGCGCATGATTTCAACAACATACTCACTGCGATCATAAACTATGCAAATCTGTTAAAAATGAAAATAAAAATGGATGATCCGCTGCTGCACTACATTGATCAGATACTTTCAATAACACAACGGGGGGCCAATATTACTCAAAGCCTCCTTGCATTCAGCAGAAAACAGGTAATGACCTTAAGAGAGACCGACATTAACAGACTCATCGCGGATACAGCAAAGTTCTTGCAAAAACTCATCGGCGAAACTATCGAATTGCAAATAAAATTTGGGGATGAAAACCTTACAGTGCTGGCAGATGCATATCAGATCGAACAGGTGTTGTTCAATCTTGCTACAAATGCGCGCGATGCCATGCCCCAGGGCGGAATACTTGCTATCGAAACAGGGTCCGTGAAGATAGAAAAAGAATTTATAGAAAGCAATGGCTTTGGTTTGCTTGGGACATATGCACTGATCTCGGTGGCCGACACCGGCGAGGGCATGAACGAAGATATGATTGAAAGGATATTTGAACCTTTTTACACGACCAAGGAAATGGGTAAAGGCACGGGTCTCGGACTTGCGATAAGTTACGGGATCGTCAAGCAGCATAACGGCTATATAAAAGTCTACACTGGGCCCGGTAAGGGAACAGCATTCAAGATATACTTGCCGCTCATTAACAGGAAGGCTGAAGACCTGAAGCATCAGGAGACGGTATCTCTTCCCGTGGGCACTGAGACCGTACTTTTAGCAGAAGACGAGGCGGAAGTAAGGGAAGCCCTGGGAGGAATACTCCGGGAGTACGGTTATACGGTCATAGAGGCGGTGGACGGGCAGGACGCCGTTGAAAAATTCATGGAGAACAGGGACAGGATACATGTCCTTTTATTTGATGTGGTCATGCCGGGGAAAAACGGGAGGGAGGCTTATGATGAAATAAAATTAAATTGTCCCGATGTGAAGGCGGTCTTCATGAGCGGTTATGCATCGGATATCATTACTACCAGGGGCATTGTATTCGATGACAGGCTTAACTTCCTCGCAAAACCGGTTTCTCCCGACGTCCTCCTGAAAACCCTCCGGCAAGTCCTTGAGGGTAATTAATCACTCACGATCTTCACTGTTACTCTTCTGTGACGCGGGCCGTCGAATTCGCAGAAGAACACGGACTGCCACGTGCCGAGGAGGAGCTTGCCCCCGTCGATAATAACGGTCTGTGAAGAACCGGCGAGGGTGGATTTGATGTGAGCGTCGGAATTGCCTTCGGTATGCAGATAATTGGCGCTGTGGGGGACCAATTTACTGAGAGATGCCTGAATGTCTTTCACCACAGAAGGGTCCGCGCCTTCGTTTATTGTCACACCCGCTGTTGTGTGGGGCACATAGACACAGCACACGCCGCTTTTTATCCCGGCCTCATCTATGAGCGCCTGCAACTCAGAGGTAATGTCCACGAACTCGTTCCGGGACCTTGTCTTGATGTTGATGTTTTTTAGCATTTGTCTCCTCCAAATACAGAATTATAAAAATCATCCTCAACGGTAAATTCGATCCTGAGGGCGAATATATTGTCAGGCAGTTGCAGGTCCCTGAGCTTCACTAAATCTTTCTCGGTTATAATGATGTCCAGCCCGGCTGCCACGGATTTTATTTTATCAATATCACGCTGTTTAAAAATATAATGGTCTCTGAAGGACTTGAAATCAGCGATACTTGCGCCGTTTGAAATTAACGTATCTTTAAAATACTGTGGATTGGCAATGCCGGCAAACGCGTAGACGTTTCTGTTCTTCAAGACATCGAGGCCCAGAGTTTTCCCTGACGCGTTAACAACGGCCGTGGGTTTATGCGAAGCTGTGTACACCGGAGCTTGCTGATTATATCGTTTAATTTTCTGAACAAGTTTTAAGAGAGACTCCCTGCTGACCATATCAGCTTTTGTGATGACTATGATACTCGCCCGCTTCAGAGATCCAAGAGGTTCTCTCAGCCGGCCTTCAGGGAAGAGTTTTTCATTCCCGAAGGGATTGACCGCGTCAATAAGGACTATGTCAATATCCCTGTGAAGCGCCCAGTGCTGAAAGCCGTCGTCGAGGATGAAAGTTAAAGGCTGAAGGCTGAAGGCTGAGGGCTGAGAGCTTATTGCAAACATGCCGCCTTTGTATCTGTCCGCGCATTTTACGATCGGGACATCTTTTAATCTCTCAGTCATTAACACCGGCTCATCCCCGGCGTCTTCTCCAAAACAAACGGGGATGTCTGTTTTTTGTGTTCTGTGCTCTGTCTTCTGTCTTCTGTCTTCTGCGCTTTGCACAAAACACGGCCCTTTCACTTTGCCCTTATATCCTCTTGTTAAAATGCACGGCATAAGCCCCCGTCTCTTTGCCTCCTCTGCAATTGCGATCACGGCAGGAGTCTTGCCTGTGCCGCCGAGGGTTATATTGCCGACACTGATGACTTTAGAAGGCAGTCTTTTCGGTTTAACAAATGACTTTTTGCATCTCAGGCCGAAACCATATATTTCGCTAAGTAGTCCCAATGAAACCTCGAACCAGTTCGATGGCCCTTTTGACCGCGCCGGAATTCTTTTCAACGAGCGCTTTTGCGATCTGCCCCATGCGCGCGGCCTTTTCATTATTGTTTAACAGATCGTTGACCGTTATAGAAATATCATTTGCGTCTTTGACCATGACAGCGGCTTCCTTTTCAATAAACTCTCCTGCCATCGGGAAATTATCCATGTAGGGGCCGAAGATAACCGGCTTGGCCCAGTAAGCAGGCTCTAAAATATTGTGTCCGCCCTTTGGCACGAGGCTTCCTCCAATGAATGCTATTGAGGCCTTTGAAAAAACATGCGACAACTCACCGATGGTATCGAGCAGGATGATGTCCGTGCTCTGTGCTCTGTGCTCTATGTTCTGCATGTCCGTCCGCCTGATGAAATTCAGGTTTCTCTTTCTGATGATCTCCGCAACTTCCTCAAACCTCTCAGGGTGCCTCGGTGCGATGATGAGTTTTAAGTCAGGATGCTTTTGTTTTATTAATTCATATGCATCAAAGATTATTTCTTCTTCGCCTTTGTGTGTGCTTGCGGCGAGAAGTATTCTGCTGCCTTCGACTTCATCCATCCAGTCTAAATGTCCCGATTTGCCTAAGTCGATATCAAACTTGAAGTTCCCCATGACGCCGACCTTGTGTTTATGGGCGCCGATCGCGATGATCCTTTCAGCGTCACCTTTGCCCTGCATGTAGAAAAAATCAATGGTTGACAGGAACTTCTCCATTAAAAAACCAAGGCGCTTGTAGCCCTTGAATGATTTGTGCGATATCCTGCCGTTTAAGATAACGGCTCTGGCGCCGGATTTTTTTAATTCATGGAAGAGGGCAGGCCAAAGCTCCGTTTCTATTGTTATGAAGATCTGCGGCGTTAATAAGCTGACAACCCGTTTAACGCAGACCCCCGTGTCCAGCGGCATATACATTATCCTGTCAGCCTCAGGGAATTTATCACGCGCGACCTTTTGTCCCGTATACGTGGTTGTGGAGAGCGTGATCCGCTTGCCGGGGAATTCTTTCTTCAGCATTTTTAAAAAAGGCACGCACGCGATAACTTCTCCAACCGAGACGGCATGGACCCATATGTCCGTTCTTTCATAAGTGGAGAGGCCGAGGCGTTCACTTATAAATGCGCGCCTGTTTTCAGGCCCTCTTTTAAACAGGAGTTTCGGAAGATAAAGAAGGACGGCTATTGCGGAAATGAAATTATACAGCAGCATTATCTACCATCCCGCCATTTCCCCGACAATCGTGGCCACCCTTTGAGTAGGCTTCTTGCCCTGCATCATCTCCCGGATCTTTTTCAGAGAGGCGATCATTTCATTTCTGTACTGCTGGTCTTTCAGTATCTTCTTCAGCTCTAAAAATACCTTGTCAGGATTTGCATTCTTTTGCAGCAATTCTTCAACAACCTGTCTGCCGGACAGGATATTGACCAGCGAGATGAATTTGACCGTCACGATCAATTTAATAAGATGAAAAGTGACCGGGGACACTTTATAAAAAACCACCATCGGCGTGCCTAAAAGCGCGGTCTCAAGCGTTGCAGTTCCTGAAGCCACTGCGGATGCCTCTGAGCAGGCAATGGCCTCAGAGGTGCGTCCCCGAATTATTTTTACATAGTCCGGCAGTCCTTCAGGGAGACCGGATTCGGAAGTGAGAGGAACGGCTATTTGTACTTCGGGAAACGCATGATGTATCTTTCCGGCCACTTCTTTGATGATCGCCTGATGTCGTTTGATCTCACCGGGCCTGCTTCCCGGAAGCAGGGTGACCACATCTCTGCCCGGGTCAAGCCCGAGATTTTTTTTTATCTCTTCCTTTGTCATGGAAATATTGATTGTCTCCGCGACAGGATGCCCGACAAATTCGCAGGGCAGTCCGGTATCTTTGTAATAGTCCACTTCAAACGGAAACAGCACCGCCATCCTGTTTACAAGCGCGGCGATCTTCTTCACCCTTCCGGCACGCCACGCCCACACCTGCGGGCTGACGTAATAAAGTATGGGAATGCCCGCTGCCTTCGCCCTTCTGGCAAGCGCGATATTGAAGTCGGGATAATCTATGAGGACGAGTACATCGGGCCTTCTCTGAAGCAGAGCCTCTGTCGCTGTCTTGAGGGTGTTTTTGATCTCCCCTAAATGCCTGACAGCTTCCACAATGCCGACTACGTGTGAGACAGGGGCGATTAGCGAAACGCCTTCATTTTTCATGCGTGAGCCGCCGATGCCGAAGATGTCAGCATCAGGCCAGCGCCGTTTGATCTCCCTGCTCAGCATTGCTCCGTATAGTTCCCCGGACGTCTCCCCCGCGCTTATCATCAGCTTTCTTGACACCCCATAAAATATCATTAATCAGAGTGTTAGTTCAATGCAGGTTTGAAATTACATGTAGATAACATGATATGCCGGGCGTATAAATTCTAACAATTCAGGGATAAGTGTATTTACCGCTTACGGAATTGGATATATAATTAAATTAAAAATGGGGTATAAGATTAAGGTGTTTCGCTGAACACACCAAATTAAGGGGGTCGTGGTGGTTAAGAAAATATTTAGTCTGTTGCTCATCTCTCTGGTTCTCGCAGTTATTGCCAACTGCAAAAAAGCTGAATCCCAAAAAGTTGACATCGAGAATAAAGAAATCACAACACCAGTTGAAAAACCGTCAAACGGAAAACCTGTAAGGATCGCGGTCGGCGGGATGATCACGCCCAGGGAAGGTTTTGCTTATTACCGCAGGCTCCTCGATTACATCGGTGAGAAATTGGGCCGGCATGTGGAATTTGTGGACAGGGACAATTATGCAGAGATAAATGAGCTATTGAAGAATGGAGAAATAGAAGCTGCTTTTGTATGCGGCGGCCCTTACGTTGACGGGCATAAGGAATTCGGCATGGAACTTTTGGCTGTACCAGTAGCTTACGGCGAACCAGTGTATTATTCCTATATCATCGTAAATAAGGACAGTCCCATTCATATGTTTCAGCAGTTGCGCGGGAAAAAGTTTGCCTTTACCGACCCGATGTCCAACAGCGGGAAACTGGTCCCCACTTACATGCTTGCCAGGATGAATGAAACGCCTGACACATTTTTTAAATCATATATATTCACTCAGTCGCATGATAAGGCGATCAAGGCAGTCGCGCAGGGGATTGTTGACGGCGCGGCCGTGGACAGCCTTATCTGGGAATACGCCAGCCGCACAAATCCCGTATTTACCTCAAAAACAAGAATCATAAAAAAGTCGCCTCCTTATGGAATTCCGCCTGTGGTAGTCCGCCCGGGAATGGAACAGGGCATGAAGGAAAAACTGAGACAGATATTCCTGGATGCGCATAATGACAAAAAAGGCAAGGAGATCCTCAATCATATGATGATAGACAGGTTCATCCCCATAGACGACAGGGCGTATGATTCTATCAGGGAGATGAAGGCCTGGGTTGACAAACAGGGAGCTAAGAAGAAGTAAGAGCAGATAAGCTATGAAGATTATAAGCCTGAGGACCAAGATCCTTACTATCATGATAGGTTTGGTAATGCTGTCGAGCATTGCGATAATGGTTTTCATAAAGACAACGCTCTATCAAAAACTTTTTATCAAACTCCAAAAAAGAGGAATAACCATAGCCAGATATATCTCTGAGAACAGCGTAAATCCCATATTGACGGAAAAATTCTTTCAACTTGAGATGATGGCAAAGGATGTTAAAAGCACTGAGGAAGACGTTGAATATATATTTATTCTTGATGAGCACAGTAATGTTCTGGCGCATACCTTTGACAAAGGCTTTCCTGCTGACCTGAAAATGGTCAATGTTATAGAAGCGGGAAAGGTATTCAGCGTTAAGTCAGTCAGGGCCGGCAAAGAAGATGTCCTTGACATCGCCGTCCCGGTCCTGATGGGCGACATAGGGACCGTTCATCTCGGTATTTCTCATGCCTCCATAAAAAAAGATACTAATGAGATCATCGGGTTCCTGATCTTGATAATAACCGTGATCATGTTTGTGGGGATCACGGCGGCAATTGTCCTTTCCAGGAAAATAACCAAGCCTGTCTCCGAGCTTACGAAGGCGGTCAAAGTAGTGGGCGGCGGCGATTTAAATTATACGGTCAATATAGGCTCAAATGATGAGATAGGGCAGCTCTCAGAATCATTTAATAGAATGACAAAGGACCTGAAAGAAAGGACATACGAGCTTGAGAGAATAAATTCGGAATTGTCAATGCTTCAGTCTATCTCAATGGCCGCAGCCAGCACCATGCAACTGCAGGACCTCTTTACCGCAGTGCTGTACACCTTCGCGAGTTTCAAGTTATTCAAGCTCGATCATAAGGGCGTGATATTCACTATTGACGGCGACAGGCTGAAGCTTGCTTACCAGGCGGGGTTTCCTGATGCATTTATAAAGGCCCACAAAGATATAAAGATCGGGGAATGCCTGTGCGGACTCGCAGCGGAGACCGGGAAGATCATTGTGTCCCCGGATTGCGCGGCAGACAACAGACACACAATTAAATATTCTGGAGAGACCCCTCACGGGCATATAGTTATACCCCTTGAGGCGAGAAACAGGATGTTAGGGATATTGTGCCTTTATCCGCCGGTCGGGGTTGAATTAAGCGAGCGCGAATTGGCGCTGTTCTACACCATAGGCAGCAGGATAGGGGCGACAATCGACAACATACTGCTCTATGAAGAGACAAAAGAGCTTTCGCTGCACGACCCTCTCACGAAACTTGCCAACAGGCGGTTGATGGACTATGTGCTCGGGACAGCGTTTGCCCGGGCACGGAGGGGCGAAAGCCAGTTTTCAGCGATCATGATCGACATTGATTATTTCAAGAAATACAATGACACCTACGGACATACCTTTGGAGATAGTTTGCTCGTGGAGGTCGCAAAGATACTTTCAAAGGAGATAAGGCAGATAGACCTCGGCGTCAGATACGGCGGTGAGGAATTCCTTGTCCTGCTTCCCGAAACAGGATTGCCGGAAGCCTGTGAGGTGGCTGAGAGGATAAGAAAGGAAGTGGAGACAAAAACAGGGGTTACCGTCAGCCTCGGGGTCTCCTGCTATAACTTCAAGATGCAGGAAAAGGAAGAGATAATCATGAGGGCCGATGAGGCCCTGCTGCAGGCAAAGCGGAACGGAAGAAACCGGACAGAGGTCAGCGCGTAGAGATATTGTCTTTATAAACCTGAAAACGGTAGTTCATTTACCACGGAGGCACAGAGACACGGAGAAGACAAGGGGATTCCGGAAAGTTTTGTTTCACCACATGGGTGAAGAAGGAGTTCTGGTCTTTACTATTATTTTTCAACTCTGTGTCTCCGTGGTTAACCGTGCAGTTGGAATTATTGAAAACTCAAGACATCAGCTCTTTTTTTCCCTTGTACGTCTTCCAGCGGTTATGGATCCAGAGGTATTGTTCAGGATACTTTCTGATAATGGATTCCATCCTGCGCGTCATCTCTCCGGTTATCCGGATGATCTCCTCTTTCTCGCTTGTATATTCTCCGGGATAAACCGGGTCGCTGACAAAACCTTCATACCGGTTGTTTTCCGGCCTCCGGCAAACCGCAACAACAACAACCGGCCTCTTAAAATTTATGGCAAGTATCGCGGGGACAGGCGTGGTGGTAGCCTTGCGCCCGAAGAAATCAACCAGGACGCCTTTCATCGTGCTTTGGTCCGGCAGCATTCCTATGGACTTGCCGGATTGCAGGGTTTTCTGAAGGACGAATAACGCGTTCTTTTTAGGTATGATGACCTGGCCTTTTGAAGCCCGGCTCTCAAAAATGAGTTTTTCAAGATATTCGTTGTCCAGTGGCCTCGCTACAATGGCGAGGGGAATGCCTACAAAAGCGCTGACGCGCGGGAGGATCTCCCAATTACCCATATGCGGTGTAACGAAGATGCAGCCATTGGATTTGTCGTGTATATTTTTTGCCTTGCTGAAGAGCTCGTCAAGGTTTCCAGCGTAATCGTTAAGCCTTTCCATTGCATCGGGAGAGGAAAAGAGATAGCGGAGCTTTACAATTTCCATGAAGGTCAGAAAAAATGAGGCGCAGCTCTGACGCGCGATGCGTTTGATCTCGTCCTCTGTTTTTTCACCTTTGAACGCGTGGCGCAAATTCTCAATTGCTATGTTCCGGCGCTTTTCGCTGAGGTGGTAAAGCAGTCCGCCGAGAAGGCCGCTGAACGCCCTTATTATCCCTAAAGGAACCGCGCGGCAGATCTGAATAATTAAATATACAGCAGTGTATTCGAGGACCTTTGTGAATTTATTTTTTTTGCGTTTCTTTTGGGCCAATGATTTAATAACTCCCCTAACCCCTCTTTGTCAAAGAGGGGGATTAGCTCACTTCCACAATTACGGATGAGGATTGCCCCCCTACGCCGTAGCTGATCGAGAGGAAGCTGTTCTTGCTGCAGGGCTGTGGTGAACTCGAAATCCGCAATTCGGAGAATTCCTTTTCTGTTTCATGAAAGTTCAAAGTCGCTGGGACGGTATTGCTTTTCACAGCGTGAATTCCAAAGATTACTTCGGCTATATCGCTTGCCGCTCCGATATGGCCTGTGTACGGCTTGAGCCCGCAGATGGGTACGTCCGATCTTTTATCTCCCAAAGCGTCCATGATGGAGCGCAGCTCCGATTTGTCGCCTTTAGAGGTGCCGCTTCCGTGAGGGATGATGCATGCGAGATCGTCTATGCCGCAACCGGTTTCATTCATTATTAGCTCGATATTGCGTTTGATGACCTTCTCAGGCACGCCGAGGCGCTGGTTTGCGGGGAATTCAATACAGTTTTCAACTCCTGTTATCTTTCCGAAAATTTTCGCTCCCCACTGTTTTGCAACATCGGCGGACGCCAGGAGTATTGCAGCTCCGCCCTCGCCGGGAATAAACCCGTCCCTGTTCTTGTCAAAGGGTTTGTATGAATTAACGCCTGATCTGCATTTTGAAAGTATCCCCAGCCCCTCAAGTTCATATAGCGGGACCTCTGTGATCCAGTTGCCGTAGCCTACTGCCAGTGCGATGTCCGCCTTGTTTTGTTTAATGCTCCTGTATGCCAGTTCCAGTGCATTCCCTCCGTAAGGCGAGAGGCTCGCAAGGCTGGTGTTAGGCCCCATGAATTCCACATACGCCGAGAGGAAGCTGAACAGGTTATTTGAAAGCGATTCCAGCAAGAAAAACGGATTGACCTTGTTCAATGCCGCGTTGTTAAGCTTTGCCTGGTCAACTGATTGCCACGTTGAGTCAGCGCTGTCTTTAAGCGCGGGGTACATGAAGTCGTAACCGACCTTTGTGAAATTTCCCGATGCGACATATATAGCCCTTCTGCCAGGGGGAACTTCTGAGATTTTTTCACGCAGCGAAGATACAGCTTCACAGGACGAACAGAACCCGAGGATGGCGCCCCGGTTGAGAAATTTCATCTGGCCTTCCTGTTTTGGCGGCAGGTCCTGCGGAAGCTCGTATTCTTTTACCTGGGCATAGTACTGCAAATAATCCGGCAGGCCGTCAAGCGGATAATGCCCGATGCCCGTCTTCATTGCCATGACGTTGTTCTGGTTCTCGTCAACGTTTTTTCCGAGCGGCGTTGTTAGTCCTATGCCGGTTATGACGACTTCTCTTGCAGACATTATAATTTCATCTCTCTCGTGAGGACGCTGAAAAATTTCTTCATCTCATCAACATCTTCAATTTCTTCAACCGGCACCACCTTGCCTTCAAACTCCGCGACGATCTTTTTCTTCCCCTTCACCAATCCTATGCCCCTGTATACTCTTACTTCCCCTCTATCAAGAGGGGGCGGGGGTGTGTTTCCCTCTGGTGTCTCCATTACCTGCACCTCAAGCTCCACCTGGTCCCCCGGCAATGCAAAACTGTAGAAATTTGATTTCAGCACCTTGCTGATCAAAAACCAGTTCCTGAAATCCGAAGACGCGGCCTCAAGCCATCCCGTCAACTGCGTCAGCGCCTCAAGCAGCATGACACCGGGCATGATTGGGTTTTTAGGAAAATGGAACTCAAGGAAGTCCTCGCTCATGGCAACGTTCTTGACGCCCTTTATGAGCTCTCCCTGTTTCCATTCAGTGATGTGGTCAATTAATAAGTAACGCATAAAGTTAGTGTATCTCCGATACTCAAGTAATCTTAAGGTGTGATTATTCTAATCAAACAGAAGGGGAAATGTGAAGGGACTGTTGAAATCAAGATACTTAAATTATCTGTACACCTCTCTTCGGTGTGCAATCCTGTAAACCCTTATAATCTTTTGTGAGTCATCAATTTCATAGAGTAGTCTATAATCACCTGCCCTTATACGCCACTTTGAACTGCTGCCCTTAAGCTTCTTTGAATTATGAGGTCTTGGTTCTTCAAATAGTCCAAGAATAATTTCTTCAAATTTCAATAGCAGCTTGCCGGAAAAAGAATCCAGGTCTTTTTGTGCCTGCGGCATCAACTTGACGTCATAAAGACTCAAGCGGCGCTCCCAATTTTACGACGTCTTGCAAAATAGTCTTTAGCTGAAACAGGCTTACCTTTAATCTTTTTTGCTTTTTCAATCAACGCTATATCAACAAGATCCTCTCTTAATTCAGGGTCACTCACGATCTTTTCAAGGAAAGCCTCTTTCTCCTTGCTCTTGAGTGCCTTAAATGCGGTAAAAAAAACTTCTGCCGTTGCCTGATTTGTTTTCACTTGATTCACCTCCCACTTGCTTTATATTTTACTTTATCGCTTCCTTAAAATCATTTTACAAGAAAACAGATTCCTTGTATTGAAATGAGCTTGCTTCCTGGAGAGCAAAGGCATATTTATTGATAAACTGCAAGCAGAATTGTGCTTGTTCTTCATTGTAAGAACGTATCTTCGATATTATTTCAAAATCACCCCGCTCATTTCTTATGATGGAAGGAATTAAATCCTTAAATATATGAAATTCCCATAAATTGATATGCAATATAGCAGGGATTAAAGTAAATTTCATCGTGCTAATTATGTTCTGAATTTCTATGAATGCTTCACGAGCATTTTTTACAAAGGTATACTGTTTTTCGTTACTCCTAAAAGCATCTTCAAAGAACTCTCCATATACTTTCCCAATTACTTTTGTTGATGGAAATATATGGGCATCAATGATTTCCTTTATAAATACTTCAGTCTCACCACATTTGTTAATACAATTAGTGTAGTCTCCTTTGTTATAATATCTCTCTGCCTCCATAATCGTATCTTTAATTTCTTTACGATAAAAAAATTCAGTAAAAGTTATCAAATTATAATCGATATCAAGAATATTTTTCATGCTGTTACTAAGAAAATCCTCTGTATATTTTCTATATTTAATTGCTTCAGAATCGTGGGTTCTTATTCCTTTATGCTTGAAATTTACCCTCGCTTTATTCAATTCAAGCATTTTTGCTTTGTTTGATAATTTTTTACTCTTATCAAGTTTTTCATTTATTTTTTCCCAGTAACTTTGAAATGGTTCTATATCAGTAGTGTCCGGTTAATATTATGAGAATCATTCATAACAATATGAATACAAAAAACTTTTCCCATGATTTTCATGGTGTCGACTTGAATATAAGTCAGCATATTGGCAATCTTTTCGGAACTGTAATTTCCGGAGGT